>NZ_JADFCM010000007.1 GCF_015234585.1 Pseudalkalibacillus hwajinpoensis | reverse complement strand
CTCGCTTCTCCTAGTTGCCCAGCAACGTCCTACTCTTGCAGGGGGAGATCCCCCAACTACCATCGGCGCTCGAGCTTAACTTCCGTGTTCTCATACGGGGCGCGATAAGCGGCGAACTTCGCCAGCTGCGCGATGCCAGATCCTCATGGATCTCACGAATATCCACTCCGGTCTGACATCACTTGCTTCCTCGAATTTCTTGCTTCTCCCACCCCTACGAAGCTTTCGAAGAAGTTTTTGATTGTCTTTCCTGCAGCTTTTTCTCTTACGAGCTTTCAACATTTTTTGAATACAAAAAAGTGAGAAACCCTCAGGTCTCTCGCTTCTCTTATGTTGCCCAGCGACGTCCTACTCTTGCAGGGGGAGATCCCCCAACTACCATCGGCGCTGAAGAGCTTAACTTCCGTGTTCGGCATGGGAACGGGTGTGACCTCTTCGCCATCATCACTAGACTAACAGGATGTTAGCCGTTCGGTGTTCACCACAGGACGTGGTGGCACTTAATCGAACTTCCTTATTTCAGGTGTTCCCTGAAAACTAGATAGCACGCAACGTTTTCCAATTTAATCGGTTAAGCCCTCGATCGATTAGTATTCGTCAGCTCCACGTGTTGCCACGCTTCCACCCCGAACCTATCTACCTCATCATCTCTAAGGGATCTTACCAGCTTAATGCTGTGGGAAATCTCATCTCGAGGGGGGCTTCATGCTTAGATGCTTTCAGCACTTATCCCTTCCACACGTAGCTACCCAGCTATGCTCCTGGCGGAACAACTGGTACACCAGCGGTGTGTCCATCCCGGTCCTCTCGTACTAAGGACAGCTCCTCTCAAATTTCCTGCGCCCGCGACGGATAGGGACCGAACTGTCTCACGACGTTCTGAACCCAGCTCGCGTACCGCTTTAATGGGCGAACAGCCCAACCCTTGGGACCTACTTCAGCCCCAGGATGCGATGAGCCGACATCGAGGTGCCAAACCTCCCCGTCGATGTGGACTCTTGGGGGAGATAAGCCTGTTATCCCCAGGGTAGCTTTTATCCGTTGAGCGATGGCCCTTCCATGCGGAACCACCGGATCACTAAGCCCGACTTTCGTCCCTGCTCGACTTGTAGGTCTCGCAGTCAAGCTCCCTTGTGCCTTTACACTCTGCGAATGATTTCCAACCATTCTGAGGGAACCTTTGGGCGCCTCCGTTACACTTTAGGAGGCGACCGCCCCAGTCAAACTGCCCACCTGACACACCGGATCACGGTGCTGGGTTAGAATGTCAGTACAGCCAGGGTAGTATCCCACCGACGCCTCCATCGAACCTGGCGGTCCGACTTCTATGGCTCCTACCTATCCTGTACAAGCTGTACCAAAATCCAATATCAGGCTACAGTAAAGCTCCATGGGGTCTTTCCGTCCTGTCGCGGGTAACCTGCATCTTCACAGGTACTATAATTTCACCGGGGTCTCTCGTTGAGACAGTATCCAAGTCGTTGCACCTTTCGTGCGGGTCGGAACTTACCCGACAAGGAATTTCGCTACCTTAGGACCGTTATAGTTACGGCCGCCGTTTACTGGGGCTTCGATTCAGAGCTTCTCCCGTAAGGGATAACCCCTCCTCTTAACCTTCCAGCACCGGGCAGGTGTCAGCCCCTATACTTCGCCTTACGGCTTTGCAGAGACCTGTGTTTTTGCTAAACAGTCGCTTGGATCTTTTCACTGCGGCTCCCCTGGGCTATAAACCCGAGGAAGCACCCCTTCTCCCGAAGTTACGGGGTCATTTTGCCGAGTTCCTTAACGAGAGTTCTCCCGATCGTCTTAGGATTCTCTCCTCGCCTACCTGTGTCGGTTTGCGGTACGGGCACCTTTTTCCTCACTAGAGGCTTTTCTTGGCAGCGTAGAATCAAGGACTTCGGTACTAAATTTCCCTCGCCATCACGACTCAGCTTCACGGTGAACGGATTTGCCTATTCACCAGCCTAATCGCTTGGACGCGCATTTCCAGCAGCGCGCTCTCCCTATCTTTCTGCGTCCCCCCGTCGTTCAAACGGAAAGGAGGTGGTACAGGAATATCAACCTGTTATCCATCGCCTACGCCTTTCGGCCTCGGCTTAGGTCCCGACTAACCCTGAGCGGACGAGCCTTCCTCAGGAAACCTTGGGCTTTCGACGGACAAGATTCTCACTTGTCTTTCGCTACTCATACCGGCATTCTCACTTCTAAGCGCTCCACCAGTCCTTTCGGTCTGACTTCACAGCCCTTAGAACGCTCTCCTACCATTGTCGTAAGACAATCCACAGCTTCGGTGATACGTTTAGCCCCGGTACATTTTCGGCGCAGCGTCACTCGACCAGTGAGCTATTACGCACTCTTTAAATGATGGCTGCTTCTAAGCCAACATCCTGGTTGTCTAAGCAACGCCACATCCTTTTCCACTTAACGTATACTTTGGACCTTAGCTGGTGGTCTGGGCTGTTTCCCTCTCGACTACGGATCTTATCACTCGCAGTCTGACTCCCGCGGATAAATCGTTGGCATTCGGAGTTTGACTGGATTCGGTAATCCGGTAAGGACCCCTAGTCAATCAGTGCTCTACCTCCAAGATTCTTGCCGCGAGGCTAGCCCTAAAGCTATTTCGGAGAGAACCAGCTATCTCCAGGTTCGATTGGCATTTCACCGCTACCCACACCTCATCCCCGCATTTTTCAACATGCGTGGGTTCGGGCCTCCATTCAGTGTTACCTGAACTTCACCCTGGACATGGGTAGATCACCTGGTTTCGGGTCTACGACCACGTACTATTTCGCCCTATTCAGACTCGCTTTCGCTGCGGCTCCGCCTTCTCAGCTTAACCTTGCACGGGATCGTAACTCGCCGGTTCATTCTACAAAAGGCACGCTGTCACCCATTAACGGGCTCCAACTAGTTGTAGGCACACGGTTTCAGGTTCTTTTTCACTCCCCTTCCGGGGTGCTTTTCACCTTTCCCTCACGGTACTGGTTCACTATCGGTCACTAGAGAGTATTTAGCCTTGGGAGATGGTCCTCCCGGATTCCGACGGGGTTTCACGTGTCCCGCCGTACTCAGGATCCGTCTCGGAGGGCATCGGATTTTGACTACAGGATTGTTACCTTCTCTGATGGACCTTTCCAGGTCGCTTCGTCTATCCGTGCCTTTGTAACTCCAAAGAGACGTCCTACAACCCCAGAGGGCAAGCCCTCTGGTTTGGGCTGATTCCGTTTCGCTCGCCGCTACTCAGGAAATCGCGTTTGCTTTCTCTTCCTCCGGGTAATGAGATGTTTCAGTTCCCCGGGTCTGCCTTCCATTCCCTATGTATTCAGAAATGGATACCATCCTATTAAAGATGGTGGGTTCCCCCATTCGGAAATCTCCGGATCAAAGCGTACTTACAGCTCCCCGAAGCATATCGGTGTTCGTCCCGTCCTTCTTAGGCTTCTAGTGCCAAGGCATCCACCGTGCGCCCTTAGTAGCTTAACCTTCGATTTGTGTGGCGTAAGCCATCACGCATCAGTTATTACTAAGTTATTGCATAAAAATAATTATTGGATGTCGTTGTTTGTGCTATCTAGTTTTCAAGGAACAAGGCTACTACTTGAATCCGCCTAAGCTTCATCACTTCACCTGTTTTGAAAGAATAAATCATTCTTTCAAAACTAAACGAAACGCTCATGTAAGGTTGGTAACGTAAGTTACCTTCGTAATTCTCCATAGAAAGGAGGTGATCCAGCCGCACCTTCCGATACGGCTACCTTGTTACGACTTCACCCCAATCATTTGTCCCACCTTCGGCGGCTGGCTCCATAAAGGTTACCCCACCGACTTCGGGTGTTACAAACTCTCGTGGTGTGACGGGCGGTGTGTACAAGGCCCGGGAACGTATTCACCGCGGCATGCTGATCCGCGATTACTAGCAATTCCGGCTTCATGCAGGCGAGTTGCAGCCTGCAATCCGAACTGAGAACGGCTTTATGGGATTCGCTTCACCTCGCGGTGTTGCTGCCCTTTGTACCGTCCATTGTAGCACGTGTGTAGCCCAGGTCATAAGGGGCATGATGATTTGACGTCATCCCCACCTTCCTCCGGTTTGTCACCGGCAGTCACCTTAGAGTGCCCAACTAAATGCTGGCAACTAAGATCAAGGGTTGCGCTCGTTGCGGGACTTAACCCAACATCTCACGACACGAGCTGACGACAACCATGCACCACCTGTCACTCTGTCCCCCGAAGGGGAACGTCCTGTCTCCAGGATTGTCAGAGGATGTCAAGACCTGGTAAGGTTCTTCGCGTTGCTTCGAATTAAACCACATGCTCCACTGCTTGTGCGGGCCCCCGTCAATTCCTTTGAGTTTCAACCTTGCGGTCGTACTCCCCAGGCGGAGTGCTTAATGTGTTAACTTCAGCACTGAGGGTGGAACCCCCCAACACCTAGCACTCATCGTTTACGGCGTGGACTACCAGGGTATCTAATCCTGTTTGCTCCCCACGCTTTCGCGCCTCAGCGTCAGTTACAGACCAGAGAGCCGCCTTCGCCACTGGTGTTCCTCCACATATCTACGCATTTCACCGCTACACGTGGAATTCCACTCTCCTCTTCTGCACTCAAGTCCTCCAGTTTCCAATGACCCTCCACGGTTGAGCCGTGGGCTTTCACATCAGACTTAAAAGACCGCCTGCGCGCGCTTTACGCCCAATAATTCCGGACAACGCTTGCCACCTACGTATTACCGCGGCTGCTGGCACGTAGTTAGCCGTGGCTTTCTGGTTAGGTACCGTCAAGGTACCGCCCTATTCGAACGGTACTTGTTCTTCCCTAACAACAGAGCTTTACGACCCGAAGGCCTTCGTCACTCACGCGGCGTTGCTCCGTCAGACTTTCGTCCATTGCGGAAGATTCCCTACTGCTGCCTCCCGTAGGAGTCTGGGCCGTGTCTCAGTCCCAGTGTGGCCGATCACCCTCTCAGGTCGGCTACGCATCGTCGCCTTGGTAAGCCATTACCTTACCAACTAGCTAATGCGCCGCGGGCCCATTCTGCAGTGTTAGCTCGAAAGCCAACTTTCAACATTGCACCATGCGGTGCGATGTATTACCCGGTATTAGCTCCGGTTTCCCGGAGTTATCCCAGTCTGCAGGGCAGGTTGCCCACGTGTTACTCACCCGTCCGCCGCTAAGATCAGGGAGCAAGCTCCCATCTCTTCGCTCGACTTGCATGTATTAGGCACGCCGCCAGCGTTCGTCCTGAGCCAGGATCAAACTCTCCGATAGAAAGCTTAATCTAGCTTTTAAAACAATGTTTTGTTTCCGTAGAAACAACTACTTACATGGCGTTTCGTTCAGTTTTCAAAGATCGATTTTTTCTTTCAATGTCGTTTTCAGCGACTTTATTAATATACCATATTAACTTCGTCAGCGTCAATAACTTTTTTGAAAATCTTTTTGGCGTCAACCGCGTTGTTGCGGCGACCTATATAAATATACAGGTAGTTGTACTATTTGGCAAGGGGTATTTTAAATTAATTTGTACTTTTTTTCAAAATCCGCCTATACTTCGAAATCTCCGCTTCTGTAGCCGTTCTTTTATAGATACCTAATAGAAGGTGATATCGTTCTTCCATCGCTCTTTTAATTAGTCCATCGATTCGATTGTTATCCAGATCTAACAGTAGCTCTTCCATTTCTCTTTTAAGTAAGTATTCGATTTCCTTCATCTCTTTAAAGTTTACTAAGAATCCAATCATCTGAACCTCTCCTTCCTCAAACCAGTATGACCTAAGCTTTTAAGAAATATGTGTCTCCTCTAGAGTTTGTACATAGTTAAGAAACTTTTCGCATATGAATGGGACAAAGGGGGTGCATGATGAGGTTTTTTTGGATTTGGAATGGCATGCGAATAAAGCAAGGACTGATTATAGTTACAGCCGCTTTCTTTGCTGCAATTATTCTTTTTATTGAAGGTGGGGACCTCGCTGTATTTACAAATAACAACGTCCCGCTCGCAATTGATCACGTGAAAAGCGAGGATAAACGTCTTGCATTAACCTTTGATATTAGTTGGGGCGAGACAAAAGCTCTACCTATTCTTGAAGAGCTAAAACAAAATAAAGTGAAAGCCTCATTCTTCATTTCGGGAGCCTGGGCTGAACGCCACCCTGAAATTGTCGAGCAAATTGCAAAAGATGGACACGAAATCGGGAACCTTGGATATCGATATGAGAACTATACATCAATGAAGGACGAGGAAATAAAAAAGGACATTATTCGTTCTAATGAAGCAATCAAAAAAGTAACAGATGACCAACCAGAATTACTAAGACCACCAAATGGAAACTTTGATAAACGTGTTCTTATTCTATCTGAGAAGTTTAATTACACAGTCATTCATTGGAGTCTGGATTCAGAAGACTGGAAAAACCCTGGAGTAGACAAAATTGTTCAGAATGTAACAACACAAGCTGATCCGGGAGATATCATTCTTATGCATGCATCTGATTCCGCTAAACAAACAGTTGAAGCCATCCCAGAAATGATCTCTCTTCTAAAAAAGGAAGGCTATTCTTTTGTCACAGTCAGTGAACTCGTATCTAATGCAAAAATAAATACCAAGGAAGTAAAATAAGCAGCCCTCCGATTAGGAGAGCTGCTTTTGTGTATTAAGCTTCTTTTCGAATTAATCGATGAAGTGATAGCAATTGCCATACATTACTCACCAATAGTGGAACCAAAATAAGCCAGAGCCACTTTGGATCATTACTTTGCAGGCCAGGAATCCACTCAAGAATGGTTACAACAACAATAAAGAAAAGAGCTGGAATAAAGGCCTGCTTATTCGTTTCTTTTTGCTTAATATATGCTGTTACCAATCCAATAATCAAAATAAAAAGAGCGGTCAAAATATAACTTAGAATACTCTCTCCTTTTTCAGCAAAAACAGCGTAGCGGAAGTAGACAAGATCGAATAGAGCGACAGCAATAAGTACGACTTGTACCGTATTCCAAAGCTTTACTGATTTAAAGATACCAAGACCAAAACGATGAATTGTTAAATAGGCAAAGAATCCCATCTGACTAATCAAACTAAAGATACTAGATACTCCCAGTAACCAGAGTATCACAATGAGGAACGAAACAAATTCTCCATTTTTCAGATCCGTCCAATACTGTGACCAATCTAAAACAATCCCTGTGAGCATACCTGCTGTTGATCCAATCAGAAGGGTTGTAAAAAATAAGTAAACAAGATTTCTTGTTTTCAAAATCAAACCCCCGTAAACGTTAATGGTGCTTCTATGTTGAATTGTACCAATGCCACTTTTAAATTGCCACCCTTCCTTTATTCACCGGGTATAAATTCACAGTTTCGCCTAATATTAAGGTTAACACCTCGAGAAAGGAGCACAGACTTATGAGTCATGGATTCAAACTGCTTGCTCTTGGATTAACCATTCTTTTAATAACCGGATGTGCCTCGGGTTCCGCTGAAGGATCTCAGGCTAATTACGAAGAAACGAAAAAGATGCTTGTCGATCTACTTAAATCAGATGATGGCAAGAAAGCAATTCAAGAAGTCATGTCAGATGAAGAAATAAAAAAACAACTTGTTATGGAACAGCCATTTGTGAAAGAAACCATACAAAAAGTACTAACAACTGAAGAAGGAAAAGCTTACTGGCAAGAAATGCTGAAAGATCCTGCGTTCGTTGAGAACTTTGCCAAGAACATTCAAAGTGAAAATGAGAAATTATTTAAATCACTGATGGATGATCCAGAATACCAGGAAAAAATGATGGATCTCTTGCAAGATCCGGTAATGGAAAAACATTATTTACAACTACTCGAAAGTAAACAATCGAGACAGCAAATTAAAGACCTTATATCCGAAACATTTGAAAGTCCGTTATTCCATGCCAAAATCCAGGAAATGTTAACTGGAATTACTTCTGAACAACTAAAATCATCTGAAAGCGGTAATAAGAAAGACGAAAACACAGACAATACCGAATCAGATAGTGGCGAAGGATCAAATTCTGGTCAGAAATAAATCTGCATAATAAAAGGACATGCGCTCGCATGTCCTTTTATTATTATTTTGCTGTTCTTTTTAAGATTTCTTGTGCAATGTGGAGATATTGCTGTCCGATCGGATGATCTTCTTGATAAACAGAAGGTGCAAATTCTTCATCATTAAAATCTGGCTGCCCAAGAGGAAGTCTACCAAGAATGTCAGTTGTTAACTCGGAAGCTAACTTATCGCCTCCACCTTGACCAAACACATATTCTTTCTCGCCTGTTACTTTACTCTCAAAGTAAGACATGTTTTCAACAACACCAAGCACTTCATGTTTCGTTTTAAGCGCCATAGCACCCGCTCTCGCAGCTACAAAAGCTGCTGTGGCATGAGGAGTGGTCACAATGATCTCTTTTGAAGCCGGAAGCATCGTATGAACATCAAGTGCTACATCTCCCGTTCCTGGCGGTAAATCTAGAAGCAGGTAATCTAACTCTCCCCAATCTACTTCACTAAAGAAGTTGTTCAGCATTTTCCCAAGCATAGGACCACGCCAAATAACAGGAGCGTTATCTTCTACGAAAAAGGCCATAGACATTACTTTAACGCCAAACCGCTCAACGGGATAGATTTTTTCGTTTTCCACTTTTGGTCTTGTTTCAATCCCCATCATATCCGGTACACTAAATCCATAAATATCTGCATCGATAATGCCGACCTTTTTTCCAAGACGGGCAAGTGACGTTGCAAGATTTACGGTAACAGTTGATTTACCTACGCCACCTTTTCCACTTGCCACTGCGATAAACTGTGTTTTACTTTCTGGAGAAAGCAACGACGGGAGGTCAGGATTAGCAGACGTTCCCTCAGGAAGCTCTTCATCCGCTAACTGTTCAAATCGCAATCCAACAGATTCGGCCCCTTCGCCTTTTAAAGTGTTGACGATTTCTTGCTGCACCTTCATCTGCTCAGCTGATTCAGTTTGAGCAAGAGCAACCTTAACACTGACATAGCCTTCTTTCGTTTTCACATCACGAATCGTGATACTTTTATGTAAAATAGGATCTTGCACCTTTTGTAGTAATTCAACGACTTGATCTTTCGTTAACATGGAGGCACCACCTTCTCTGAATTCGATTACATTGCTAGTATAACATATCATTCAGAGAGTTTTGACTTCGGTGCTTGAAGGATATACCAAATCAATGGAAGAGTATAGAACGTAAAACGAGCCAGTATTTTCTTTATTCCTCCGGTACTGGCTCATTTGTCGTATATCGAATAATGCCCTGATAAATAGAGGCTGCGACTTTATTTTGATAAGTTTCAGTATTTAGTAACTCCCTCTCAGTTGGATTAGAAAGGAAACCAACTTCAACAAGAGCTCCTGGAATTTCAGCCTCTCTTAGTAAATATACACTATCCATGTTTTTAGCCAGTCGATTCGTGTTTTCCAGGTTTCGCTTAATTTCAGCCTGAATAAAACGAGATATGGCCTGACTCTCATCATTAACAGGATTATAAAACGTTTGAGCGCCACTCCATTTAGAAGATGGAATCGCGTTTAGATGAATACTCACAAAAAGATCGTTACTTCCCTCATTAATCAATTCAACTCGTTTTCTTAAATCTTCAGCTTTTCGATTGCTAAGTCCCTTTGTTCCATCTGCTGCTAAATCTGTATCCGTCTCACGTGTCATAATAACAAGTGCTCCCGCTTCTTGGAGATAATCTCTTAACTTAAGAGAGATCGTTAACGCAATATCTTTTTCAACTACGTTATCACCAACAGCTCCTCCATCAGCCCCTCCATGTCCAGGGTCAATGACAATGACCTGTCCTGATAAAGGAAGATGCCAGGCATCCCAAGAAGAATCAATAGCAAATTTGTAATTAATAATAAATAACAGCACGATGATTCCAGTGGCAACGCCAAATCGCTTATACCACTTTTTCATACCCCACTAACACCGCCCCTTATTTTGTCCTATCTTATCTATATGGGACGGGTAGCTGAATTAGTCATAGAACTTAAGCAATTTATTGTAACCGAAGTCGACGCCTCATCGTTCCTTTTTCATAGCCTGCTTTCCACCAATTCGAAACAAATACATCACACGTAATTTGTAATGATTCTTCGTAAACCGCTGACGTTTTCCAGAAAAGCCAATAATCAAACAACGCTTCAATTAATGCTTTCTCTAATTTGAAGCACCGTTTATGCGCTGTCGACATTGATTCTCCATAATAGGAAAACTTGCTATACTCAGCACCAAGTAAATACGCTTCAATCGCAATGTCCATACAAACATTCTCCACATCACCTTTATACAGAATAGCCTCTGAGAAAAATGGAGAAAACAGTTCTCTTATGTTATCCGATAACTCTTTCAATGAAATTTCAATCAACACTCGTCGTTCGAATTCAAGGCGTTTATGACGCTGACGTTCCTTGAATACAGTAATAACGTTGTCCATCTCACCCATCCTCTCGAATCATATTGTTTTAGTCTCACTCAAGAGTTGGGGAGTATACAGCAAATAAATTGGTAATTCATTCAGGCTTCATAATGAATAATTCTCAAGTCTTTTGTTAAAAAGACCATAGTAGCAAATCTTTTCTAAATACAAAAAAACCCCCGGCCATAGGCCAGAGGTTTTGAAAACCATATTAACGTTTTGAGAACTGAGGTGCACGACGTGCTGCTTTAAGACCGTATTTTTTACGTTCTTTCATACGAGCATCACGTGTTAGGAAGCCAGCACTCTTAAGTGTTGCGCGTGATTCCGGATCAGCTTGTAGTAGTGCACGAGCGATACCGTGACGAATTGCGCCTGCTTGTCCAGTGAATCCACCACCGTTAACATTTACGAAAATATCGTAAGTGCCTTCAGTACCAGTTTCAACTAGTGGTTGCTTAGAGATAAGCTTAAGTGTTTCAAGATCGAAATAGTCATCGATTTCACGGTTGTTAATAACCATACGTCCGTTACCAGGAAGTAAACGTACGCGTGCTACAGAGTTTTTACGTCGGCCAGTGCCGTTGTATTGTACTTGTGCCAAGTTAATTCCCTCCTTTTAATTATCCTCTTAGTTCGTATTTTTCAGGCTGTTGTGCCTGGTGATTGTGCTCGCTACCAGCGAATACATGAAGCTTTTTAATCATTTGGCGACCAAGGCTGTTCTTTGGAAGCATACCTTTGATTGCAAGTTCAAGCATTTGCTCAGAACGGTTAGTACGCATTTCAAGAGCATTTCTTGATTTCAAACCACCTGGGTGTCCACTATGACGGTAGTACATCTTGTCATTAAGTTTGTTACCAGTTAGTTCAATTTTCTCAGCGTTAAGGATGATCACATGATCACCAGTGTCAACGTGAGGTGTGAAAGTTACTTTGTTTTTACCGCGCAGGATCGCTGCTACTTCACTTGCTAGACGGCCAAGTGTTTGACCTTCAGCGTCAACGATGTACCATTTACGTTCTACTTCGTGGCCTTTAGCCATAAATGTTGTACGCATGAGTTTCCCTCCTAAAATCAATCCAATTTATTTTAAAACTAGCACAGAATTTTCATTGTCAGTTGTCAGTCAGATTTCTAAATCCGGGGCAAGTGGATGTAGAAATACCAAAGAATATCTTATAATACTGGGGCGAAAATGTCAAGTGTTTGGTAACTTTCTTTCCTTTTTTACCTATAAGAGACTTCCAATAAATAAAGCCCATGTGGTGGTGCCGTCTTTCCCGCTGTGTTTCGATCCTTTGCTTCTAAAATGGACACCATTTCATTCGCTGAGCGCCGCCCTCTCCCTATCTCAAGGAATGTCCCCATTAAAATGCGAACCATATTGTATAGGAAGCCGCTTCCTTCAAAGGTAAAAACGAGTTCATCCTGAATTCGCTCAATTTCTATTCGGTAGATGGTCCTCACTTTATTCTTCACATCAGTCTTACTAGCACAAAAGGATGTAAAGTCATGCTCCCCAATGAGGTGAGCGGCTGCACGCCTCATCTCTTTAACATTGAGCGGATGAGGTTCATGTACGGCATAGTTTCTTCTAAAAACATCTGAAGCTGCACGATTATGCACTCGATATTGATAGGTTTTGCGAACGACATCATACCTCGCATGGAAATCGCTAGGAGCGGTTTCAGTGTGTAAAACCCTCACATCCTGTGGGAGCTGAGCGTTTAATGCCCGTGTCCAATTTTCAGAAGGAATCGAAAGCGGGGTGTCAAAATGAATAATCTGCCCGTGAGCATGCACCCGAGCATCCGTTCTTCCTGATCCGGTAATCGGAATAGAGGCGCCTTTATGCATCTGCTTCAGGGCGCACTGCACTTCCTCTTGAACTGTGCGGCCATTTGGCTGAATTTGATAACCATTAAAAGCCGTCCCGTCATAAGAGAGGGTCATTTTTATTCGTTGCATCACATTCTCCCCTAACTTCTTAGAAGCAGCAAACTAACACATAGAAGGAGGAGGATAAGAAATAAGGCTGTATCTTTTCCTGACCACTTCAGTAATCGGATGCTAGTTCTTCCTTCTCCCCCACGATATCCTCTAGCCTCCATTGCCATAGCAAGATCTTCAGCACGCTTAAATGCACTTACAAAGAGAGGTACTAGCAGAGGAACAATACTTTTCAATCGTTCTTTAATTGGTCCACTAGAAAATTGCGCACCTCGTGCAGATTGTGCTTTCATAATCTTCTCAGTTTCTTCCAGAAGCGTCGGAATAAACCGAAGAGCAATAGACATCATGAGAGCAAACTCATGAACAGGAAGACCAATTTTTTTCATAGGTCCAAGTAACGTTTCAATACCTACTGTAATATCAATAGGCGTTGTCGTCAGAGTTAACAAGGAAGTAATCATGATTAAAAACAATAGCCGGAGTGAAATAAATACACCTTGCTTCAAGCCACCTTCATAAACTTCAAGAAAACCAAAATCAAACAGCAGCGGTCCCTCTTTCGTTAAAAACACATGAAGAAGAAACGTTAAAATGATAACAAGTAAAATTGGTTTTAAACCATTATAGATATAGCGCAATGGTAATTTGGATACCAGGATCGCTAGAAGTGTAAAACCACCAAGTAATGCGTAGGTAATCCAATTGTTAGCCAAGAAAACGATAATAACAAATAGAAACGCCGTTAGCAACTTCGCTCTTGGATCAAGTTTATGGATGAAGGATTGACCTGGGACGTATTGACCAATAATAATATTTTGCATCAAGAATCATCTCCTTTCTGCAAAATAGACAGGGCTGCATCAACTGCCGCATCGAGAGTAAATACACTCTTTGGCAGACTGAGATTAAAGCGTTCTTCTAGCCGATGAATGAACTTAACAGTTTCTGGTACATCAAGACTTAGTTTCTTCAACGCATCGGAATTAGCGAAAATTTCCTCAGGTTTCCCCTGAAGTGCCACACCGCCCTTTTCCATTATGACGATCTCATCGGAATACTGCGCTGCATCTTCCATGCTATGGGTCACTAGAATCGTAGTGAGGCCCTCCTCCTGATGTAAACGATAAAAGAGACTCATAATCTCCCGTCTCCCTTTAGGGTCTAGTCCAGCAGTAGGTTCATCGAGAATTAGAATAGATGGTTTCATCGCTAGTACTCCTGCAATAGCTACTCTGCGCATTTGGCCACCACTCAAATCAAACGGAGAACGGCTAAGGTATGATTGATCAAGTCCCACTTGTTCAATTAACCTCGCTGCACGCTGTTTCGCTTCTTCTTCTGATACTCCAAAATTACGAGGACCAAAGATAATATCTTTCTCTATAGTCTCTTCAAACAACTGATGTTCTGGATATTGAAAAACGATCCCTACATGCTCTCTTAGGGCTTTTAGGCGTTTTTCTTTCTCACCAGCTCGAATCAAAAAGTCGCCAATCTGAATGCTTCCTTTTGTAGGTTTAAGTAACCCATTTAAATGCTGGATCAGCGTTGATTTGCCTGAGCCTGTATGCCCAATAATCGTTTGGAAAGTACGTGCTGGGATAGATAACGATATTTCAGAGAGCGCTTTTCTTTCGAAAGGGGTCCCTCTACCATAAGAATGCTCTAAATCTTTGATTGTAATGTCCATAGCTCATTCACCAGTTCCTCTTGAGATAAAGTAAGCTTTGAGAAATCATAGCCTTTCTCACTGAGTGCTCGCTGCACCTGAAGTGGAAACGGCAAATCTAAACCAATTTGCTCAAGCATGTCACCTTTCTTAAACACATCAACCGGAAGACCTTCATCAATGACCTCTCCTGCATTCATGACGATCAATCGATCAGCTTGTGCAGCTTCTTCGAGATCATGGGTGATAGAGATCACCGTCATGCCTTCTTCGTCTTTAAGCTCACGCATCGTTTGAAGCACTTCTTTACGACCAGCTGGATCTAGCATAGAAGTGGCCTCATCTAGGATGACAATGGATGGTCTTAAGGCAATAATCCCAGCAATCGCTACACGTTGCTTTTGACCACCTGAGAGACGATGTGGCTCTTGATCAAGGTAATCTGCCATCCGCACCTTATTCACACTCTCATGGATGCGCTCCAACATTTTTTCGCGTGCCATTCCGTTATTTTCAAGACCAAAAGCTACATCATCACGCACAGACGTACCTACAAACTGATTGTCTGGGTTTTGAAATACGATCCCCACTCTTCTTCTAATTTCCCAAATACTTTCCTCATCTCTACTGTTATATCCTTCTACGGTAACATCGCCTTTTTCAGGAAGTTGCAGCCCATTTAGAAGCTTTGCAAGTGTCGACTTCCCAGAACCATTATGTCCTACGATCGCTAGCCATTCACCCTTATGAACAGATAATGAAACATCATGCAATACATGGGGTTGCTCTTCCTGATACCGAAAGGATACGTTTTGAACGGTGATTAGTTCTTCCATACTCGTTCCTCCTGCCTCTGCTAATTTCAAGCGGTGATCGCTTCAGGCAATATACTGGTGCGAAAAAAAGGCGGGCAGATGGAACCGCCGCTTTTTCCTATCAGTATAATAAGCTTTTTAATGCGTGATATTAACTGTACTTATCCTATAAAAAAAGCCTGGCATCTGCCAGGCTTTCTTTAATGGCAAGCAGCAAATAACCACTTGAATTTGTGCGATTCAAACAAAAAAACGCACGAAAAAAGGGCATAGAATCAGTATCCAATGTCGAGATCCTGTCCCGCCCTTTTAATCAAGTGCGTCTTATACTAGCTCGATGATAACCATTTCAGCACCGTCACCGCGGCGTGGTCCAAGTTTACGGATACGAGAGTAACCGCCTTGACGCTCAGCATAACGAGGAGCGATATCGCTGAATAGTTTTTGAACTGCATCTTGACCGCTTTCTTGATCCGCTACTTCGTTACGGATGAAAGAAGCTGCTTGACGACGTGCGTGAAGATCTCCGCGTTTACCAAGCGTAATCATTTTGTCGATGAAAGAACGAAGTTCTTTCGCCTTTGATTCTGTCGTTTCAATACGTTCATTGATGATCAAATCTGTAACAAGGTCACGGAATAGCGCTTTACGCGTATCACTAGTACGACCTAACTTTTGGTATGCCATGAAGTATTCCCTCCTTTGTTGTTTATAAAATCAACAACTTTAAATATCTATTCTTCGTTACGAAGTCCAAGCCCAAGCTCTTCAAGCTTCTCTTGTACTTCTTCAAGTGACTTACGTCCAAGATTACGAACTTTCATCATGTCTTCTTCAGACTTCTGAGTCAATTCTTGAACTGTATTAATGCCAGCACGCTTCAGGCAATTGTATGAACGAACTGAGAGATCAAGCTCTTCGATAGTCATCTCAAGCACTTTCTCTTTTTGATCCTCTTCTTTTTCGACCATGATTTCAGCATTTTGAGCCTGGTCCGTTAAACCAACAAAAATGTTTAAATGTTCATTTAAAATCTTTGCACCTAACGAAACAGCTTCTTCAGGACGAATGCTTCCATCTGTCCAAACATCAAGGGTTAGTTTGTCATAATTTGTTACCTGGCCAACGCGAGTGTTTTCAACCTGGTAGTTAACACGAGAAACAGGTGTGAAGATCGAGTCAACCGGAATTACACCGATTGGCTGTTCATCATTTTTGTTTCCTTCCGCTTGTACATAGCCTCTTCCACGAATTGCAGTAACTCGCATCTGGAAACGCGCACTAGCAGAAAGGGTAGCAATATGAAGGTCAGGGTTTAAGATCTCCACGTCGCTGTCATGAGTAATATCTCCTGCTGTTACCGTTCCTGGTCCTTGTACATCAACAACCAATGTCTTCTCTTCTTCAGAGTAAACTTTCATAGCTAACTTCTTAAGATTGAGAATGATAGTTGTTACATCTTCATGTACGCCTTCAATTGTAGAGAACTCATGGAGTACTCCTTCAATTTGTACGGATGTGACAGCAGCACCAGGAAGTGAAGATAACAGGATACGACGAAGGGAGTTACCCAGGGTAGTTCCATAACCACGCTCTAATGGTTCTACAACAAACTTACCGTATTTTGCATCCTCGTTGATAGCTACCGCTTCAATTTTTGGCTTTTCGATTTCGATCATCCAACAAACCCTCCTTCAAAACGTCGAACTTCGGTTAGACATGCTGTCTAACCGAATAATCCCCTTAGGTGGTTCAAATACCAACAACCTAATTATGATTCGTCAACCGTCAACAATTTATACATTATCATTATTGACATGTTCATCAATTGTATACCGATAGATTGAATCTTTCCATAAGAGATTGTTCAAAACCAGGCATTCTCCCGAAGGGAACATCTACGTTTTTGAACTCTCTACTACCTTAGACTCTACGACGTTTTGGCGGACGGCAGCCGTTATGAGGTACTGGAGTTACGTCACGGATCGCAGTAACCTCTAGACCTACAGCTTGAAGTGCACGAATTGCAGCTTCACGACCAGCACCAGGGCCTTTAACAGAAACTTCTACAGTTTTCATGCCGTGCTCCTGTGCAGTTTTACCTGCAGTTTCAGCAGCCATTTGAGCAGCGAATGGAGTAGACTTACGAGAACCTTTGAAGCCCATGTTTCCGGAAGTTGCCCAAGAAATCGCATTTCCGTGAGTATCAGTAATCGTAATGATTGTGTTGTTAAAAGTGGAACGGATATGAGCTACTCCACTCTCAACATTCTTTTTCACGCGCTTTTTACGTGTATTTGCTTTACGTTGTTTAGCCATTTGTTAATTACCTCCCTTACTTCTTCTTGTTAGCTACTGTACGGCGAGGGCCTTTACGAGTACGAGAGTTGTTCTTCGTATGTTGACCTCGGACAGGAAGACCACGACGGTGGCGGATACCACGATAAGAACCGATTTCGATTAGACGTTTAATGTTAAGTGAGATTTCACGACGAAGATCACCCTCAACCTTAATTTTGTCTACTACTTCACGGATTTTTCCGAGCTCTTCTTCAGTTAAGTCGCGTACACGAGTGTCTTCAGAAACACCAGCGTCAACTAGAACTTGTTTCGCAGTTGTTTTACCGATTCCATAAACGTAAGTTAACGCGATTACGATGCGCTTTTCGCGTGGAACATCAATACCAGCAATACGTGCCATTACGTTGCACCTCCTTATATATTAGCCTTGTTTTTGCTTATGCTTTGGATTTTCACAGATAACCATGACTTTCCCTTTACGGCGAATAACTTTACATTTTTCACACATTGGTTTTACTGACGGTCTTACTTTCATTATTTTAACCCTCCTTGTATACGGAGATTAATTTCTTATTTATATCGATACGTGATACGACCACGTGATAAGTCATATGGAGAAAGCTCAACAGTTACTTTGTCACCTGGTAGAATACGGATGTAATGCATACGTATCTTTCCGGATACGTGAGCAAGAATCTTATGACCGTTTTCGAGTTCTACTCGAAACATTGCATTCGGTAGAGGTTCGATAACCGTGCCTTCCATTTCAATTACTTCTTCTTTAGCCATCTACTTGCTCTCCCTCCTTTAAATCAATGACGTGTTCATTCATATACTTTGAGATCGCGAAACGTAGCTTGCCATTTGTGACACGGCCCGTTTCTTCAAGACTTCGCTTTACCTCAGGAGATATATACTCTACCAGCTCAAGGTGTGCGAGGTTCTTCCGCTTAGGACGATCAAACTTTCGTTTGTCACCATCGGCTAAGAAAACATAACGTTCATCAACAATCCCTACAATCACGCTATATTGATCAGCGTCTCTTCCCCGTCTATTCCGAACGATCTGACCGATCTCGGGAACGGTATCCGACTCTTTCACGAACCATCACCTTCACTTAGGCTTTTGTTAGTATTTCATATCCTTCTTCTGTAACGGCAATCGTATGCTCGAAATGAGCACAGTTCTTACCGTCAGTTGTTACTACAGTCCAATTATCCGAAAGTGTTCGAACGTAGCGAGAGCCCAGATTCACCATTGGCTCTACTGCAAGGACCATCCCCTGCTTAAGCCTCGGTCCTTTTCCTGGAGGACCGTAATGGGGAATTTGAGGATCTTCATGAAGGTCCTGACCTACACCATGACCAACATATTCTCGTACAATCGAAAAACCCTCAGCTTCGGCATATGCTTGGATCGCATGAGAAATATCAGAAAGCCTCCTACCAGCCTTCGTCTCATTCAACCCTTTATATAACGATTCCTCGGTAACTTTTAACAACCGTTCGTCTTCTTCTGAGATAGTGCCAACAGGATAGGTCCAGGCTGAATCGCCATGATAACCATTATACTTAGCACCAATATCAATGCTAATTATATCTCCCTCCGCCAACACGCGATCTCCTGGAATACCATGTACAAGCTCTTCATTGACTGAAGCGCATATACTTCCAGTAAATCCATTGTAACCCTTAAAGGAAGGAATTGCACCAAGCTGACGAATAAACCGATCGGCAATCGTATCCAGCTCTTTTGTCGTAACTCCAGGCTTGATGTGCTTCTGTAGTTCTTGATGTGTTAACGCGACAATTTTGCCTGCTTCTCGCATGATATCAAGTTCACGAGGAGTCTTGCAAATAATCATTACGACAACCCTTTTAGGAGTTGGTCGACATCTTCAAACACCTCATTGATGTCTCTGTTGCCATCAATCGTTTTAAGATAGCCCTTGCCTTCATAAAAGGTCAACAATGGCTGCTGTTGCTGCTTGTTGACTTCGAGGCGAGTTCGTACAGTTTCTTCTTTATCATCATCACGTTGATAAAGCTCTCCACCGCACTTATCACAAACTCCATCTTCTTTAGGAGGATTAAAGATTACGTGATAGGTTGCTCCACAATTACGGCAAACGCGACGTCCAGTCAAACGCTGCATGAGTTGATCTTCCTCGACTGCAATGTTTACCACGTAGTCAAGTTTTTTGCCAAGATCGGCTAAGATCGTTTCAAGCGCATCAGCCTGTGCGACGGTTCTTGGAAAACCATCGAGGAGAAAACCTTTTTCGCAATCATCTTTTCCTAAACGCTCCCGTACTATACCGATTGTTACTTCATCAGGTACGAGGTTTCCAGAATCCATGTACTCTTTTGCTTTTAGACCAAGAGGCGTTCCTTCTTTGATCGCTGCTCGGAACATATCTCCAGTAGAGATATGAGGGATACCATACTTTTCGACAATCTTTTCTGCCTGGGTTCCTTTTCCGACACCCGGAAGCCCCATTAATACTAGATTCATCTAATCCCTCCGCACGTCACCCAATCGAGGATGAAGGAGGGGAAGAAAGCTCTTCCCAGTTTATCCTCAAGATTTAATAAAGCCTTTATAATGACGTTTAATTAATTGACTTTCAATTTGCTTCATCGTATCAAGCGCTACCCCAACAACGATCAGCAAGCTTGTTCCGCCGATTTGCAGCGTCTGCGGCAGTCCTGCTACGGTTGTGAAAAATACCGGAATAATCGATATAACAGCAAGGAAAAGTGCTCCTACAAACGTTAAACGGTAGAGAATTCGTGTAATGTACGTTTCAGTAGCATTACCCGGACGAATACCAGGAATGTATCCACCCTGTTTTTTCAGATTCTCAGCCATTTTCTCCGGATTTACCTGGACGAACGTATAGAAATACGTAAATCCAATGATGAGTAACGCATACACGACCATACCAATAGGCTGTGTATAGTCAAACACCCTTACGATCCATTCCGTTACCGAATTATCTCCGAACAACCTGGCGATCGTTGGTGGAGTAATGATCAGTGATATCGCAAAGATAACTGGAATAACACCTGCTGCATTAACTTTAATCGGTAAGTGAGTGGATTGACCACCAACTTGTCTGCGGTTAACAGTTCGTTTTGCATATTGAATTGGAATTTTACGAAGACCTTGTTGAACAAAGATAACAGCGACAACAATTGCAAGTGCAGCTAGTGCAATAATAACAAGTGTAACGATGTTAATGAACAACTCATCCTGAGAACCCTCAAACATCTGAGCATAGAGCTGATTAAGCCCCGGAGGAATTGCAGCTACAATCCCAGCAAAGATAATGATTGAAATTCCGTTTCCAACGCCTTTTGCAGTGATCTGTTCGCCTAACCACATCAAAAAAGCCGTTCCGGCTGTTAAAACAAGAGAAATATTAAGATACGTTAGTACACCGGGATTACTAATCAACTGACCTCCAACAATATTGTTAAACCCGATTGAAAGTCCAACACCTTGGACAAGTCCAAGTGCGATCGTTCCATAACGAGTAACTTGTGTTAGCTTTTTACGTCCGGCTTCGCCCTGTTTAGACCATTCGGTAAACTTAGGAACAACGTCCATTTGCAAAAGCTGCACAATGATAGAAGCAGTGATGTAAGGCATAATTCCCATGGCAAAGATGGAGAAGTTTTGCAACGCTCCACCGCCAAAGGTGTTGAGAACTCCGAAGAGACTCATTTGATCTTGAAATTGAAGTACATCTCTGTTCACACCAGGAACCGGTATGAATGTTCCGATACGGAACACGACAAGCATGAGTAGGGTGAAAATAACTTTATTTCTAATATCACCTACGCGCATAATGTTGGAGATTGCTTGGAACATTAGATCACCTCAGTATTTCCGCCTGCCGCTTCAATCGCCTCTTTTGCAGAAGCAGAGAACTTGTGGGCTTTCACGGTAAGCTTTTTCTCAAGCTTACCATTACCTAGAATCTTAATTCCAGCTTTTTCTTTGCTAACTACGCCAGATTCTAAAAGAAGCTCTGGAGAAACTTCAGTTCCATCTTCAAAACGGTTCAACGAATCAAGATTAACAATCGCGAACTCTTTACGGTTCATGTTTGTAAATCCACGTTTCGGTAGACGTTTAAAGATTGGAAGCTGTCCTCCTTCGAAACCGACGCGTACACCGCCGCCAGAACGAGCTTTTTGACCTTTTTGACCACGGCCAGATGTCTTACCGTTACCAGTAGCAATACCGCGACCAAGTCTGTTGCGTTCTTTACGAGAACCTTCAGATGGTTTTAGTTCGTGTAGTTTCATTGTGGGCACCTCCTCAATGTATAGATTTTTTACGCATCAATTTCGTTAACAGTTACAAGGTGAGATACCTTGTTGATCATACCGCGAATCGCAGGATTGTCGCTATGAACAACCGTGTGATGCATCTTTTTAAGTCCAAGTGTTTTTACCGTCACGCGTTGGTCTTGAGGGCGACCAATCACACTACGTGTGAGGGTGATTTCTAATTGCTTAGCCATCTAATTTCCCTCCCTTAACCTAGTAGCTCTTCTACAGATTTTCCACGAAGCTTCGCAACGTCTTCAGCACGCTTAAGGTTTTCAAGGCCATTAAGAGTTGCACGCACCATGTTAATCGGATTGTTAGATCCAAGAGACTTCGATAGAATGTCACCTACACCAGCGAGTTCAAGTACCGCACGAACAGGTCCGCCAGCGATAACTCCTGTACCTTCAGAAGCAGGCTTCAATAGTACGTTACCAGCTCCGAAATGGCCTGTGATTTGGTGAGGAATTGTTGTTCCAACGACTGGAACAGTAATTAAGTTCTTTTTCGCATCTTCAATAGCTTTGCGAATAGCTTCAGGAACTTCCTGTGCTTTACCAGTTCCGAATCCAACGTGACCGTTTTTATCTCCGACAACTACGATTGCTGCAAAGCGGAAACGACGTCCACCTTTTACAACCTTCGCTACGCGGTTAACGGTAACTACGCGTTCTTCAAGTTCTAGTTTGTTAGCATCAATGCTAGGCATGAGTTAACCTCCTTTTTATTAAAATTTCAGTCCTGCTTCACGCGCTGCGTCTGCAAGAGCTTTCACACGTCCGTGATAGAGGTATCCTCCGCGGTCGAAAACCACTTCTGAATAACCTGCTTCAACAGCACGCTTTGCGATAGCTTCTCCTACTTTCACAGCTGCTTCTGTGTTACCGCCGTGTTTAACGTCAATTCCTTGTTCCATACTTGAAGCTCCAACGATTGTAACACCTTTAGTGTCATCGATAAGCTGAGCATAGATGTTCTTATTAGAACGGAATACGTTTAGACGCGGACGTTCAGTAGTACCGGTAACTGTGCGACGAACGCGAGCGTGTCTTTTTTGACGCGCTTTGTTTTTATCGGCCTTAGTGATCATTAAAGTCACTCCTTTCCGCTAGGTTTTACCTATTTACCTGTTTTACCTTCTTTACGACGTACATATTCGCCTTCGTAACGAATTCCTTTACCTTTATAAGGTTCTGGAGTACGGACAGCGCGGATGTTTGCTGCAACAGCTCCAACGCGTTCTTTATCGATCCCTTTAACAACAACTTTTGTGTTTGAAGGAACTTCAATGTCAATACCTTCTTCAGGTACCATCTCAACTGGGTGAGAGTACCCTACGTTAAGGATTAGTTTCTGACCGGATTTACTAGCACGGTAACCAACCCCGATGATTTCAAGACCTTTTTCAAAGCCTTTAGTCACACCTTCAACCATGTTAGCGATCAGGCTGCGAGTTGTACCGTGAAGTGCACGGTGCTCTTTATGATCTGAAGGACGAGCTACAGTTAGCACGTTCTCTTCAATGTTTACTTTGATATCAGAGCTGAATGAACGAGAAAGTTCCCCTTTAGGTCCTTTAACCGTTACAACGTCCTCTTTGATATCGATTGTTACACCACTTGGGATTTCAATCGGTTTAAGTCCGACACGTGACATAATTACACCTCCATTCTGCTTTAAGAATTACCAAACGTACGCTAGAACTTCTCCGCCTACTTGCTGTTGACGAGCTTCTTTGTCCGTCATAATTCCTTTAGAAGTAGAAACAAGAGCGATTCCTAGACCGCCAAGTACACGTGGTACTTCGTCTGCTTTAGCGTATACGCGAAGACCAGGTTTACTGATTCGCTTTAATCCAGTGATAACTCGTTCGTTATTTGAACCGTATTTTAAGAAGATACGGATGATTCCTTGTTTGCTGTCTTCGATCATTTCAACATCACGTACAAAACCTTCACGTTTGAGGATTTCAGCGATGCTTCTTTTCGAATTAGATGCAGGAAACTCAAGTTTTTCGTGGCGAACAGTGTTCGCATTACGAATTCTTGTAAGCATATCTGCGATTGGATCAGTCATGACCATTAGTAATTACCTCCTTCCCTATTTCGGGTTTACCAGCTAGCCTTTTTAACGCCTGGGATTTGACCTTTGTGTGCAAGTTCCCGGAAACAAATACGGCAAAGTTTAAATTTACGAATAACAGAGTGAGGACGTCCGCAACGTTCACAACGAGTGTATTCTTGAACTTTAAACTTAGCTTGACGCTGTTGTTTCGCGATCATTGATTTTTTCGCCACAATTTTCCCTCCTTACTTACTTTTGAAATGGCATACCTAGGTTAGTCAACATTTCACGGCTCTCTTCGTCCGTATTAGCTGTTGTTACGATAACGATGTCCATTCCGCGTACTTTATTTACTTTATCGTAATCAATTTCAGGGAAAATCAACTGCTCTTTAATACCAAGTGTGTAGTTACCACGACCGTCGAATGCTTTCTTAGAAATACCTCTGAAGTCACGTACACGAGGTAGTGATACAGAAATAAGTTTATCTAGGAATTCAAACATACGAGTTCCGCGCAATGTAACTTTTGCACCAATCGGCATGTCTTCACGAAGCTTAAAGCCAGCGATAGACTTTTTAGCACGAGTGATAAGTGGTTTTTGACCTGAGATTAACTCAAGCTCTTCAACAGCTGTATCAAGAGCTTTCGGGTTCTGTACAGCGTCACCAACACCCATGTTGATTACGATTTTCTCAAGTTTTGGAACTTCCATAACAGAGGAATAATTAAATTTCTCCATCAATGCAGGTTTAGTTTCATTTTGATACTTTTCTTGGAAACGATTCATCGGATTGACCTCCTTTCGCTACGAACTACTTATCGAGTACTTCACCGGATTTTTTTGAGATACGAACTTTCTTCCCGTTGTCTACTTTGTATCCAACGCGAGTAGGTTCACCAGACTTCGGATCAAGCGCCATTACGTTAGAAACATGAACCGCAGCTTCCTGTTCGATGATTCCACCTTGAGGATTAGCCTGTGATGGTTTCGAATGTTTCTTAACAAGGTTGACACCTTCAACGATAACTCTTTCTTTTTTCGGGTAAGCTTCAAGGATCACACCTTGTTTACCTTTATCCTTACCAGAAATAACTTTTACTTTATCTCCCTTTTTTACGTGCATAAGGTCGCGCACCTCCTTACAAGGCATCTATTTTCAAATGATTAAAGAACTTCTGGAGCAAGAGAAACGATTTTCATGAACTGATTGTCGCGTAGTTCGCGAGCAACTGGTCCGAAAATACGTGTTCCGCGCGGTCCTTTGTCATCACGGATAACAACCGCTGCGTTTTCGTCAAATTTGATATATGAACCATCTTGACGACGAACGCCAGATTTACTGCGTACAATAACAGCTCTTACGACTTCACCCTTCTTAACAACGCCTCCAGGTGTTGCCTGTTTCACCGAACAAACAATTACGTCACCGATATTAGCAGTTTTGCGACCGGAGCCACCAAGAACTTTGATACATAGCAATTCGCGTGCACCAGAGTTGTCTGCTGATTTCAAACGAGATTCCTGTTGAATCATCTAGAAAGACCTCCCTTCGGACATTATTCAATGATCCGAGTTCATTTAGATAATAACTGCTTCTACAACTACTTCCATAAGACGGAAACGCTTATCTTTAGAAACTGGACGAGTTTCCATGATAGTTACCACGTCGTTGATTTTTGCAGTGTTGTTTTCATCATGTGCTTTAAACTTCTTAGAATACTTAACGCGTTTACCGTATAACGGGTGCATTTTGTATGTCTCAACCATAACAGTAATTGTCTTATCCATTTTGTCAGAGACTACACGCCCAGTGTATACTTTGCGATTATTGCGTTCGCTCATTTCGCAAACCTCCCCTCATATTAACCGTTTGTGATTCCTAACTCTCTTTCACGCAAAACAGTGTTTGCGCGAGCGATTGATTTACGGACTTCACGAATGCGGGCTGGGTTTTCCAGTTGACCTGTAGCAAGTTGAAAGCGAAGATTGAAAAGTTCTTCTTTAAAAGATTTCGCTTTCTGCTCGATTTCGGCAGTGGTCAAGTTACGAATTTCCTCAGCTTTCATTTGTGTCACCACCCACTTCTTCGCGTTTTACGAACTTAGTTTTAATAGGCAATTTGTGAGAAGCAAGACGAAGTGCTTCGCGCGCTACTTCTTCAGATACGCCTGCAATTTCAAAACAGATTTTCCCTGGCTTTACTACAGCTACCCAACCTTCAGGAGCACCTTTACCGGAACCCATTCGTACTTCAAGTGGTTTAGCAGTGTAAGGCTTTGATGGGAAAATTTTAATCCAAACTTTACCGCCACGTTTCATGTAACGAGTCATAGCAATACGAGCTGCTTCGATTTGACGGTTAGTGATCCAGCTAGCTTCAAGAGCTTGTAGACCATATTCACCAAATGCTACTTCAGTGCCACCTTTAGCACGTCCGCGCATTTTTCCGCGATGTTCTCTGCGGTATTTAACACGTTTAGGTAACAACATGATTTATTTTCCCCCTTCCTCTTTTTGCGTTCCTTTCGTTGGAAGGACTTCACCACGATAGATCCAAATCTTCACACCAAGCTTACCGTAAGTAGTATCTGCTTCTGCAGTACCATAATCGATGTCAGCACGAAGTGTGTGAAGAGGTACAGTACCTTCACTGTATGATTCAGAACGAGCAATATCAGCACCGTTTAGACGGCCAGATACTTGCGTTTTAATACCTTTTGCTCCGGATCTCATTGCACGCTGGATTGTTTGCTTCATAGCGCGACGGAATGAAACGCGGTTTTCAAGTTGACGAGCGATGTTATCAGCAACTAGAGTTGCGTCGATGTCAGCTTGTTTGATTTCGAAAATGTTAACGTGAACTTTCTTACCTGTTAGTTCCGCGAGAGACTTACGAAGAGACTCAACTTCAGAACCACCTTTACCGATTACCATACCAGGTTTAGCAGTTTTCACTGTAACATTCACTCGGTTTGCTGCACGTTCGATTTCAACAGCTGAAACAGATGCATCTTTCAAACGTTTTTCAATATATTCACGAATTTTAATATCTTCGTGTAAAAGGTTAGCGTAATCTTTGTCTGCGTACCATTTAGACTCCCAATCACGAATGACACCAATTCGAAGTCCTACCGGATTAATTTTCTGACCCACTCGTTATCCCTCCTTCTTTTCTGATACCACGACTGTGATATGGCTAGTACGCTTGTTAATGCGGCTAGCTCTACCCATAGCGCGTGGGCGGAAACGTTTCATTGTTACTCCTTCGTCCACAAACACTTGAGAAACCGTAAGATTGTTCGGTTCTAGCTCAAGATTATGCTCTGCATTAGCGATCGCAGAGTTAAGCACTTTCTCAACTACTGGAGAAGCAGCTTTGTTTGTGTTGCGCAAAATCGCAATAGCTTCACCGACTTGCTTTCCTCGAATGAGATCTACGACTAAGCGTGCTTTACGAGGAGCAATACGCACGTGTTTTGCAACAGCTTTAGCTTGCATTCGTTGTACCTCCCCTCAAATTAACGTCTAGTTTTTTTGTCATCTGCAGCGTGCCCGCGATATGTGCGAGTTGGAGCAAATTCACCAAGTTTGTGGCCGACCATGTCTTCAGTAACATAAACCGGTACATGCTTGCGTCCATCATAAACTGCAAAAGTGTGTCCAATAAATTCTGGGAATACTGTTGAACGACGAGACCAAGTTTTGATAACTTTTTTGTCGCTCTTTTCATTTAAGTCTTCGACCTTTTTCATTAAATGATCGTCGACAAAAGGTCCTTTTTTCAAACTACGACCCATTTGTGAACCTCCCTTTTGAGATTATGCTACGGCTCCTTGGAACCGTAGGAAAATCTCGTTATTTTTTACGACGTCGTACAATGTACTTGTCAGAGTCTTTGTTTTTCTTACGTGTCTTAAATCCAAGGGTTGGTTTGCCCCATGGTGACATTGGTGATTTACGTCCGATCGGCGCACGACCTTCACCACCACCGTGTGGGTGATCAACTGGGTTCATTACAGAACCACGAACTGTAGGACGAATGCCCAACCAGCGAGAACGACCAGCTTTACCAATATTGATAAGCTCGTGCTCAAGGTTACCAACCTGACCGATTGTAGCGCGGCAAGTAGATAGAATCATACGAGTTTCTCCAGAACGAAGACGTACTAGTACGTATCTGCCTTCTTTACCAAGAAGCTGAGCTTCTGCGCCAGCAGAACGAACAAGCTGTCCGCCGCGGCCTGGTTTAAGTTCGATATTGTGAATAGTAGTACCAACTGGAATGTTGATTAGTGGAAGAGCGTTTCCTACTTTAATGTCAGCTTCAGCGCCAGACATGATTTCAGTTCCTACTTTAATTCCTTTTGGAGCAAGAATGTAACGCTTCTCTCCATCAGCATAGTTGATAAGAGCGATGTTAGCAGAGCGGTTTGGATCGTATTCGATCGTAGCAACGCGTCCTGGTATTCCATCTTTGTCTCGTTTAAAGTCGATAACACGGTATTTACGCTTGTGACCGCCACCTTGGTGACGAACTGTCAAGCGACCTTGGTTGTTACGACCGCCTTTTCTATGAATCGGTGCAAGCAACGATTTTTCCGGCTGGTCTGTTGTGATTTCAGCAAAGTCAGATACTGACATACCACGACGACCGTTTGTGGTCGGTTTATACTTTTTAATCGCCATTCTTATTTCCCTCCTTCACTATTAATTTTTAGCCTTCAAAGAAGTCCAATTCTTTGCTTTCTGGTGTAAGCGTCACGATAGCTTTTTTGCGACGTGGTGTAAATCCGCTGTGGCGGCCAACACGTTTCTTTTTACCCATATAGTTCTGAGTGTTAACTCCTGCAACTTTAACTCCGAAGATTTCTTCTAGAGCACTCTTGATTTGAGTTTTGTTAGCACGAGTATCAACTTCGAAAGTATACTTTTTGTCTGCCATTACGTCTGTAGTAGCTTCTGTAATAACGGGGCGCTTGATGATATCACGAGCGTTCATTACGCTAGCACCTCCTCTACTTTTTCCACAGCGTCTTTTGTCATAACTAGTTTGTCAGCTTTAAGGACATCAAGGATGTTAAGTCCAGCTGAAGTTACAACAGTAACACCAGGAATATTGCGTGCAGATAATGCAACTGCTTCGTTATAGTCTCCTGTAACGATAAGCGCCTTGTTTTCTGCAGATAAGCTTGATAGTACTGATTTCATTTCTTTTGTTTTTGGAGCATCAAAAGAAATGCTGTCCACGATGACCATATCCTCTGTTTGTACTTTAGAAGACAAAGCAGAACGGATTGCCAAACGGCGAACTTTTTTAGGTAGCTTATAAGAATAGCTTCTTGGTGTCGGACCAAATACTACTCCACCGCCAACCCATTGTGGTGAACGGATTGAGCCCTGACGAGCACGACCTGTTCCTTTTTGGCGCCATGGTTTAGCTCCACCACCGCGTACTTCTGAACGATTTTTTACGTCATGATTACCTTGACGCATAGATGCTTGTTGCATGATAACCGCATCATACATAACACTTTCGTTTGGTTCGATGCCGAAGATTGCTTCAGCGAGTTCGATGTCGCCGACCTGTGCTCCGGTTTGGTTGAACATTGTTACTTTAGGCACTTGGATATCCTCCCTTCTTACTTAGCTTCTTTTGCTTTAACCGCGCTTTGAATAGTTACGTAGCTCTTCTTAGCTCCAGGTACGTTACCTTTTACTAGAATGACGTTACGTTCTACATCAACTTTAACGATCTCAAGGTTTTGTACAGTTACACGTTCGCCACCCATGCGACCAGGTAGAAGTTTACCTTTCATAACACGCATTGGATCGATAGGTCCCATTGAACCTGGACGACGGTGATAACGAGAACCGTGAGTCATTGGTCCGCGAGATTGGTTATGGCGCTTGATTGCACCTTGGAAACCTTTCCCTTTAGACGTACCAGTTACATCAACTACGTCACCTTCGTTAAAGATATCTACCTTGACTTCCTGACCAATTTCGTAACTACCTTCTGCGTTACGAATTTCTTTCACGAAGCGCTTAGGTGTCGTGCTAGCTTTCGTAGCATGGCCTTCTTCAGGCTTGTTGAAGCGAGACTTCTTCTTGTCAGCAAAACCAACTTGGATTGCTTCGTAGCCGTCTGTATCAACCAATTTCTTTTGAAGGACAACGTTTGGTTCTGCTTCAATAACAGTTACCGGGATAATATCTCCGTTGTCAGCAAAAACTTGTGTCATGCCTACTTTTCTTCCTAAGATTCCTTTGGTCATTCGTCACACCTCCTAATTGTTTTTAAATGATTTATTTAGCGTTATATTAAAGTTTAATTTCGATGTCAACGCCAGACGGTAGGTCCAAACGCATTAACGAGTCAACCGTTTGTGGTGTAGGCTCGATGATGTCGATAAGACGCTTATGCGTACGCATTTCAAACTGCTCACGAGAATCTTTGTACTTGTGTACAGCACGTAGAATTGTGTAAACAGATTTTTCCGTCGGCAACGGGATTGGTCCGGATACTTGAGCACCTGAACGTTTTGCTGTTTCTACAATTTTCTCAGCAGACTGATCTAGAATACGGTGATCATATGCTTTTAAACGAATACGAATCTTTTGCTTTGCCATTATTTCCCCTCCTTTATCGCCCATATTGTTATAGACAGTTCTCCGTGAAAATAAACCCAACACACTCGCCATGGCAAAGGGGCCGGGTGTGTCAGCAACCTTCCACATCATCGCTGTTTATGACCAACATTCTTATTATACTAAATTAAGCGCCTATATGCAAGGTTAAGCTCAATTAGAAAAGTATGTCGATCGCACACTCTTGATAGTATAACGGCCTGCGCCGAAAAATGCAAGGTCTAAAAGCAATTTCAGACTATTCAATGAATCGGTTGTAATTTCAAATGGTCCTGATCGAACCCATTTGTCTAATCTAACATAGATTCAAAATAAAAAACACCCGGAAAAATCCGGGTGTTTTGTTTAATCAATGAGATTACTCAGTGATTGTTGCTACAACGCCTGCGCCTACAGTACGTCCACCTTCACGGATAGAGAACTTAGTTCCATCTTCGATTGCGATTGGAGCGATAAGTTCAACTGTCATTTCGATGTTGTCTCCAGGCATAACCATTTCAACGCCTTCAGGAAGAGCGATTGTACCAGTTACGTCAGTTGTACGGAAGTAGAACTGAGGACGGTAGTTAGCGAAGAATGGAGTGTGACGTCCACCCTCTTCTTTAGAAAGAACGTAAACTTCAGCTTGGAACTTAGTGTGAGCTTTTACAGTTCCTGGCTTAACAAGAACTTGTCCACGCTGAATGTCGTCGCGGGATACACCACGAAGAAGTGCACCAATGTTGTCACCAGCTTCAGCATAGTCAAGAAGCTTACGGAACATTTCAACACCAGTAACTGTTGTTTTCTTGTTCTCTTCAGCAAGACCAAGAATTTCAACTTCGTCACCGACTTTGATTTGTCCACGCTCAACACGGCCAGTTGCTACTGTACCACGACCAGTGATTGAGAATACGTCCTCAACTGGCATCATGAATGGCTTGTCAGTGTCACGTGTTGGAGTTGGGATATACTCATCAACAGCGTCCATAAGTTCATAAATCTTAGCTTCGTAGTCAGCGTCGCCTTCTAGAGCTTTAAGAGCAGAACCTTTGATTACTGGAACTTCATCGCCATCGAAGTCGTATTCAGAAAGAAGATCACGAACTTCCATTTCAACTAGTTCAAGTAGTTCTTCGTCGTCAACCATGTCGCATTTGTTCAAGAATACAACTAGAGTTGGTACACCAACTTGACGAGCAAGAAGGATGTGTTCACGAGTTTGTGGCATTGGACCGTCAGCAGCAGAAACTACTAGGATTCCTCCGTCCATTTGTGCAGCACCAGTGATCATGTTTTTAACATAGTCAGCGTGACCTGGGCAGTCAACGTGTGCATAGTGACGGTTTTCAGTTTCGTACTCAACGTGTGCAGTTGAGATTGTAATTCCACGTTCGCGCTCTTCAGGAGCACCATCAATTTGATCATAAGCCATAGCAGTACCGCTACCTGAACGCTTATGAAGCACTGAAGTGATCGCAGCTGTTAGAGTTGTTTTACCATGGTCAACGTGTCCAACTGTACCAACGTTAACGTGGGGCTTGGAGCGGTCGAATTTTTCTTTAGACATTAGTGTTTCCTCCTTTGATTACCAAGAAATTATCTATGCCAAGATAGGCGTATGAGTGAATCAATCTCGCCTATCTTAGATTACAACAAAAGTTGGTTTGCTACAATTATTCGCCTGTAGCTTTTTTAATGATTTCTTCAGAAATTGATTTAGGTACTTGCTCGTAGTGATCGAAAGTCATTGTATAAGTACCACGACCTTGTGTACGTGAGCGAAGCGTAGTTGCATAACCAAACATTTCTGAAAGTGGTACGAACGCGTTAATAACCTGAGCGTTTCCGCGAGCAGTCATACCTTCAACACGTCCACGACGGCTAGTTACATCGCCCATGATGTCTCCCAAGTATTCTTCTGGCACTACAACTTCAACTTTCATCATAGGCTCAAGAAGAGCAGGGTCACAAACAGTCTTAGCTTTTTTCAAAGCCATAGATGCCGCGATCTTAAATGCCATTTCGTTTGAGTCAACGTCATGGTAAGATCCATCAACAAGACGAGCTTTCACGTCGATTAGTGGGTAGCCTGCAAGCAGACCGTTGGCCATTGAATCGCGAAGTCCTGCTTCAACTGCAGGGATATATTCACGTGGAACAACACCACCGACAATTTTGTTTTCAAATTCAAATCCAGCGCCTTCTTCGTTAGGTTCAAATTCAACCCATACGTGTCCGAATTGTCCACGACCACCGGACTGACGTACGAATTTACCTTCAACCTTACCGGCTTTACGGATTGATTCGCGGTAAGCAACCTGAGGTGCACCAACAGTTGCTTCTACTTTAAACTCACGACGTAAACGGTCAACGATGATATCAAGGTGAAGTTCACCCATTCCAGAAATGATCGTTTGGCCAGTTTCTTCGTTTGTTTCAGTTTTGAAAGTTGGATCCTCTTCAGCAAGCTTAGCTAGAGCTACAGCCATTTTATCCTGGTCACTCTTAGTCTTAGGCTCGATTGCTACTGAGATAACTGGATCTGGGAAGTCCATAGACTCAAGGATAACAGTATCCTTTTCATCACATAGAGTGTCACCAGTAGAAGTATCTTTCAGACCAACTGCCGCTGCGATATCTCCTGCGTAAACAGTTGAGATTTCTTCACGAGAGTTAGCGTGCATCTGAAGAATACGGCCTACACGTTCGCGCTTATCTTTAGTCGAGTTCTTAACATAAGAACCGGAAGAAAGCGTTCCTGAGTAAACACGGAAGAATGTAAGCTTACCAACGTAAGGGTCAGTCATTACTTTAAATGCAAGTGCAGAGAAAGGACCATTATCGTCAGCTGTGCGAATTACTTCTTCTTCAGAATCTTTTAGATGACCTTTAATTGCTGGAACATCAAGTGGTGAAGGCAGGTAGTCAAGTACAGCATCAAGAACAAGCTGAACGCCTTTGTTCTTAAATGCAGAACCACAAAGTACAGGATAGAATTCAACGTTACAAGTTCCTTTACGGATTGCAGCTTTGATTTCTTCAACTGTCAATTCTTCACCTTCAAGATATTTCATCATAAGGTCTTCTTCAAGCTCAGCTACAGCCTCAATAAGCTTCGTGCGATACTCTTCAGCTTGTTCCTTGTATTCAGCAGGAATTTCGCGTGATTCTGTACGTGAACCAAGATCATCAAGATAATAGAAAGCTTCCATTGTGATGAGATCAATGATTCCTTCGAAGTCATCTTCAGCACCGATTGGTAGCTGAATAGGGTGTGCATTAGCTTGTAAACGCTCAGTTAGTGTACCTGTGGAGTATAGGAAGTCTGCTCCGAGTTTATCCATTTTGTTAATGAATACGATACGCGGTACGCCGTAGTTAGTAGCCTGACGCCAAACAGTTTCTGTTTGTGGTTCAACACCAGATTGTGCATCAAGTACTGCAACTGCTCCATCCAATACACGCAATGAACGTTCAACTTCTACTGTGAAGTCTACGTGACCAGGCGTGTCAATGATGTTAACACGGTGGTCTTTCCACTGGGCAGTGGTAGCAGCAGAAGTGATCGTGATTCCACGCTCCTGCTCCTGCTCCATCCAGTCCATCTGTGATCCACCCTCGTGAGTTTCACCGATTTTGTGGATACGCCCTGAGTAGAAAAGAATACGCTCAGTAGTTGTTGTTTTACCAGCATCGATGTGAGCCATGATACCGATATTACGTGTATCTCTTAAGGAGAATTCTCTTGCCATTAGTATTTCTCCTTCCTTTTATAAAGGGATTTGGGTTGTGTGCTGATTACCAACGGTAGTGAGCAAATGCTTTGTTAGCTTCAGCCATTTTGTGCTGTTCTTCACGCTTCTTAACAGAAGCACCTGTGTTGTTAGCAGCATCCATAATTTCGTTAGCAAGTCTTTCTACCATTGTCTTTTCACCGCGAAGACGGGAATAGTTCACAAGATAGCGAAGACCTAGAGTTGTACGACGATCTGGACGTACTTCAACTGGAACCTGGTAGTTTGCACCACCAACACGACGAGCGCGTACTTCAAGTACTGGCATAACGTTCTTCATCGCTTGGTCAAATACTTCCATAGCCTCTGTGTTTGTGCGTTCCTGAATAAGATCAAATGCTTTGTATAGCACCTGTTGAGCTTTACCTTTCTGACCGTCTACCATAAGGCGGTTGATCAGGCGAGTAACTAGCTTGGATTTGTAAATTGGATCTGGTAATACGTCACGACGTTCTACTGGACCTTTACGTGGCATGGGTTAACCCCCTTTCATGTTTTAGTTAATTAATAGCTATTATTTCTTAGCTGGCTTCGGTCTCTTAGTACCGTATTTAGAACGACCTTGTCTACGATCGTTAACCCCTGCAGTGTCAAGCGCACCACGAACAATGTGGTAACGTACACCCGGTAAATCTTTAACACGTCCTCCGCGGATTAGCACTACACTGTGCTCCTGAAGGTTGTGACCGATACCTGGGATATAGGCAGTTACTTCAATTCCGTTAGTAAGACGAACACGAGCGTATTTACGCAATGCGGAGTTCGGCTTCTTAGGAGTCATCGTACCTACACGAGTACACACACCACGTTTTTGTGGAGATGAAAGATCAGTATGAGACTTTTTGAAGCTATTATATCCTTTGTTCAATGCTGGAGAATCGGATTTCTTTGTTTTAGAAACACGTCCCTTGCGAACAAGTTGGTTAATAGTTGGCATTTTGTTTTCCTCCCTTCTTTTGTTAATAGCAAGCCCACACATCCAGGTGGTTCATGTATAGATAAAAGGAAAGTTTTTACCTGGCAGGTCAAGCCTAGCCTGGTAAAAACGGTTATGCTTTTATCGTAACTGTTGCTGCGCCTACTTCGATTCCACATGCCTTACCTAGCTTCTTCATAGAATCCACTCGGTAAACTGGTATGCTTTTCTCTTCGGCGAGTGCAACAACTTTAGAAGTTACCCTGCGATCAGCGTCGTCAGCGATGAAAACTTCCTTCGCTTCTCCAATCTGGAGGGCCTTTAGAGTTTGTTTCGTTCCGATAATTAATTCATCTGCCTGTGATACTTTTTCATAAGACAAGAACATATCCTCCAAAGTAACAGGATTATCGGAAGCACCTTGGATATAATATCACCCTGTACTTCCGATGTCAACACTTCCCCTGTTTATTCTTGACTAACTAACGCACTTTCTTCTTGTTCTAAAAGCTCTTCAGCCTCTTGTGCTTCACCTGCTACGTTGATTCTACGGTAACGTTGCATACCAGTACCTGCCGGAACAAGTTTACCGATAATAACATTTTCCTTAAGACCAAGTAGCTCATCACGCTTACCTTTGATAGCTGCATCGGTTAGGACACGAGTTGTTTCCTGGAAGGATGCTGCTGATAAGAATGATTCAGTTTCAAGAGATGCTTTAGTAATACCAAGAAGAACCGGACGTCCAGTTGCAGGTAAGCCGCCTTGTTTAAGAACTTTACGGTTAACACCTTTAAACTGGTGAATATCGATAAGGGATCCTGGCAACACTTCAGTATCGCCCGCATCAATAACACGAATTTTACGCATCATCTGACGAACCATAACTTCAACGTGCTTATCGCCAATTTCAACACCCTGCATACGGTAAACCTTTTGCACTTCTGCAAGTAGGTATTCTTGAACGCCGTCAATACCACTAATAGTTAGAAGTTGTTTAGGGTCAATCGAACCTTCAGTTAGAGGTTGACCAGCCTTCACTTCATCTCCTACAACTATTTTCAAACGAGCGCCGTATGGTACAGGGTAGTTTCTTGTTTCAGTTTCACCTTGAACGACAATCTCTTTCTTCTCTTTCACCTCAGCCAAATCAATCACTTTACCATCAAGTTCAGAAACAACAGCCTGACCTTTAGGGTTACGTGCTTCAAATAGCTCCTGGATACGAGGAAGACCCTGAGTAATATCGTCTCCGGCAACACCACCTGTGTGGAATGTACGCATTGTCAACTGTGTACCTGGTTCACCGATTGATTGAGCAGCGATGATTCCAACTGCTTCACCAACTTCTACACGAGTACCTGTTGCAAGGTTACGTCCATAACACTTCTTACAAACGCCGTGACTAGTGCTACAAGTAAAGGCAGAGCGGATATAGACGTTCTCAATACCAGCTTCTACAATTTCAGTAGCGATGTCTTCTGTAATTAGGTTGTTTTTCTCAACAAGAACTTCGTTCGTCTCAGGATGTCTAACTTTCTTAAAGGCAACACGGCCAACAAGACGGTCAAACAATCCTTCGATTAATTCATTTCCATTCTTAATCGCACTAACTTCAAGGCCGCGATCCGTACCACAATCGTCTTCACGAACAATAACATCCTGTGCCACGTCAACAAGACGACGAGTAAGGTAACCTGAGTCAGCTGTTTTAAGGGCCGTATCGGCAAGACCTTTACGTGCACCGTGTGTTGAAATAAAGTACTCAAGTACTGTTAGACCTTCGCGGAAGCTGGATTTGATTGGAAGTTCAATGATCTGTCCAGATGGGTTTGCCATCAATCCACGCATACCTGCGAGCTGAGTAAAGTTAGATGCGTTACCACGGGCACCTGAATCACTCATCATAAAGATTGGGTTGTCTTTTTCGAGTCGATTCATTAGTTTTTCCTGGATACGATCTTTCGCACTACTCCAAATCGCAATAACACGATCATAACGTTCGTCGTCGGTAATAAGACCACGACGGAATTGCTTAAGAACTTTTTCGACTTTCTCTTCAGCCTCATGAACAATTTCTTGTTTCTCAGCAAGTACCACTACGTCAGCTACACCAACGGTAATACCAGCTTTAGTTGAGAATTTGAAACCAAGATCTTTCATGCGGTCAAGCATACGAGACGTTTCAGTCACTTTGAATCGCTTAAACACTTCGGCGATGATCTTACCAAGAATACCTTTCTTAAATGGTGAAATCAATTCGCGCTGAGCAATTTCTTCTTTCACATTCACTCCGTGAGGAAGGAAGTATTTTTCCGGTGTGGCGATTTCAAGGTTATTTGTCGTCGGTTCATTAATATATGGGAATGACTCCGGAAGAATTTCGTTAAAAATCAACTTACCAACCGTTGTCACAAGCAATTGCTTGTTCTGCTCTTCAGTAAAGGCAGATTTATTTAATGATGCAGCAGGGATTGCTACTCGAGAATGAAGATGTGCAAATCCATTCTGGTATGCAATTAATGCTTCATTTGTATCTTTGTAAACAGAACCCTCACCGATTGCTCCTTCACGTTCCATAGTAAGGTAGTAGTTACCTAGAACCATATCCTGTGACGGTGTAACAACTGGTTTACCATCTTTCGGGTTAAGAATGTTCTGTGCTGCAAGCATTAAGATACGTGCTTCAGCTTGCGCTTCAGCAGATAACGGTACGTGGACGGCCATTTGGTCACCATCGAAGTCAGCATTGTAAGCTGTACATACGAGTGGGTGAAGACGAATTGCGCGCCCTTCAACTAGAATTGGTTCAAACGCCTGAATTCCAAGTCTGTGAAGCGTTGGTGCACGGTTTAGAAGAACTGGATGTTCTTTAATTACGTTTTCCAAAACGTCCCAAACTTCAGGGTGAACTTTTTCTACTTTACGTTTCGCACTCTTAATGTTGTGCGCAAGGCCTTTTGATACAAGCTCCTTCATTACGAAAGGTTTGAACAATTCAAGCGCCATTTCTTTTGGAAGTCCACATTGATACATCTTCAAGTGAGGACCTACAACGATAACGGAACGACCTGAATAGTCAACACGCTTACCTAGTAGATTCTGACGGAAACGACCTTGCTTCCCTTTCAGCATGTGAGAAAGGGATTTTAAAGGACGGTTACCAGGACCTGTTACTGGACGACCACGACGGCCGTTATCAATAAGGGCATCGACAGCTTCTTGAAGCATACGCTTCTCGTTCTGCACGATAATGCTAGGAGCACCAAGATCTAACAAACGTTTCAAACGATTATTGCGGTTAATTACGCGACGATACAGATCGTTTAAATCCGATGTCGCAAATCGTCCGCCGTCAAGCTGTACCATAGGACGAAGCTCTGGAGGAATAACCGGAAGAACATCTAAGATCATCCATGACGGGTTATTTCCTGAACCACGAAATGCCTCAAGTACTTCAAGACGTTTAATCGCACGAGTTCTGCGTTGACCTTGTGCAGTTTTAAGCTCTTCTTTAAGGATATCTACTTCTTTATCAAGGTCGATATCAAAAAGTAGTCTGCGGATTGCTTCCGCACCCATTTCTGCAGAGAATGTTTTGCCATACTTTTCACGGTATGCACGGTATTCTTTTTCAGAAAGAAGTTGTTTCTTCTCAAGCGGTGTGTCTCCAGCTTCAGTGACAACATAAGAAGCAAAATAAATAACTTCTTCTAGTGCACGCGGAGACATGTCGAGAACAAGTCCCATACGACTTGGAATGCCTTTAAAGTACCAGATGTGAGAGACAGGAGCAGCAAGCTCGATGTGCCCCATTCTCTCACGACGGACTTTTGCACGTGTTACTTCAACACCGCAGCGATCACAAACGACTCCTTTATAACGGATACGTTTGTATTTCCCACAATGACATTCCCAGTCTTTTGTGGGTCCAAAGATTCGCTCACAGAAAAGACCATCTTTCTCTGGCTTCAAGGTACGGTAGTTAATGGTTTCTGGCTTCTTAACTTCTCCTCTTGACCAAGAGCGGATTTTAGCCGGTGACGCCAGACCGATTTTCATATACTCAAATTTATTGACATCTATCAAGGGGCCTACCTCCCTTTAGAATTCAGGTTTAACCCTTACTCACTCGCCTGATTTGACCCAACATTCAAGTTTAATTTCTCACTGGATTGGTCTTCTTCATCGTCTAACTCTTTCATTTCAATTTCTTGCTCATCACTTGCTAGCATTTTGACATCCATACCAAGCGACTGCAATTCTTTGATTAGAACTTTAAACGATTCTGGAATACCAGGCTCAGGAACATTTTCGCCTTTTACGATTGCTTCGTAAGTCTTAACACGTCCAACAACATCATCCGACTTCACAGTCAAAATCTCTTGAAGGGTATATGCAGCACCATATGCTTCGAGTGCCCATACTTCCATCTCACCGAAACGCTGTCCACCGAATTGTGCTTTACCACCAAGCGGTTGCTGCGTAACAAGTGAATATGGTCCAGTAGAACGTGCGTGAAGCTTGTCATCGACCATGTGAGCAAGTTTGATCATATACATGACACCGACAGAAATGCGGTTGTCAAATGGTTCGCCTGTGCGACCATCGTAAAGAACAGTTTTACCATCACGTGGCATTCCTGCTTCTTCTAGTGTTTCCCATACGTCTTCTTCACGAGCTCCATCAAATACCGGTGTTGCTACGTGAATTCCAAGTGCACGTGCAGCCATACCGATATGCAACTCTAGTACCTGTCCAATGTTCATACGAGAAGGAACACCTAGAGGGTTCAACATGATATCGATCGGAGTTCCATCTGGCAAGTATGGCATATCTTCTTCAGGAAGAATCCTAGAGATTACACCTTTGTTACCATGACGTCCCGCCATTTTATCTCCTTCATGAATCTTACGCTTCTGCACAATATAAACACGAACAAGTTGATTTACTCCCGGAGGAAGCTCATCGCCGTCTTCACGGTTAAAGATCTTCACATCAAGTACAATACCATCTCCGCCGTGTGGTACACGTAGAGAAGTATCACGAACTTCACGAGCTTTTTCTCCAAAGATTGCATGAAGTAGACGTTCTTCAGCAGTTAGCTCTGTTACACCTTTAGGAGTAACTTTACCAACGAGGATATCTCCGTCTTTCACTTCAGCACCCATGCGAATAATTCCGCGTTCATCAAGGTTACGCAATGCGTCTTCCCCAACGTTCGGAATGTCACGAGTAATTTCTTCAGGTCCTAACTTTGTATCGCGAGCTTCTGATTCGTACTCTTCGATGTGAATTGAGGTATAAACGTCATCTTTTACAAGACGTTCGCTCATAATAATAGCATCCTCATAGTTGTAACCTTCCCATGTCATAAATCCGACTAGGACGTTACGCCCAAGGGCCATTTCACCTTTTTCCATTGAAGGTCCGTCGCCAAGGATTTCTCCTTTTACAACGCGATCGCCTTCAACAACAATAGGCTTTTGGTTATAGCACGTTCCCTGGTTGGAACGAATGAATTTAAGCAATTTGTAACGATCAAGATCGCCTTTTACTTCCTGTCCATCAATGACGGAGATACGACGAACATGAATTTCTGCAGCAGATGCAAACTCGACAAGACCGTCATGCTTACAAATAACAGCAGCACCGGAATCTTTTCCGTTAACATGCTCCATACCTGTTCCGACAATTGGTGCTTCAGGAACCATCAAAGGTACAGCTTGACGCTGCATGTTCGCACCCATAAGCGCACGGTTGGAGTCATCGTTCTCAAGGAACGGAATACAAGCCGTTGCGGCCGAAACTACCTGTTTCGGTGATACGTCCATGTAATCAATTTTTTCACGAGCGATGATAATGTTTTCGCTACGGAAACGAGCAACAATATCTTCATCTTGGAATGAACCATCATCGTGTAGCTTTGCATTTGCCTGTGCCACAACGTAATTATCCTGTTCATCAGCAGTTAGGTAGTCAATAAACTCCGTCACTTTGCCTGTTTCAGGATCTACTCTGCGGTATGGCGTTTCAATGAAGCCAAATTTATTAACTCTCGCATAAGAAGACAATGAGTTAATAAGTCCGATGTTTGGTCCCTCTGGCGTTTCGATCGGACACATTCTGCCATAGTGGGAGTAATGTACGTCACGAACTTCAAAGCCAGCACGCTCACGTGTTAAACCACCAGGTCCTAGAGCAGATAAACGACGCTTGTGAGTTAACTCAGCTAGCGGGTTTGTCTGATCCATAAACTGGGACAACTGAGAGCTACCAAAGAATTCTTTAATAGAAGCGATAACAGGACGAATGTTGATAAGCGCCTGAGGCGTAATAACGTTCGTATCCTGAATAGACATACGTTCACGAACGACACGTTCCATACGAGATAAACCGATACGGAATTGGTTCTGAAGTAGTTCACCTACAGAACGAAGACGACGGTTACCAAGGTGATCAATGTCATCTGTGTTACCTACTTGATGTAGAAGGTTAAAGAAATAGTTAATAGAAGAAATGATGTCGCCAGGTGTGATATTCTTCACGCCTGTTTCAACTCCACCATTACCAATTACATTAATGACTCTTTCCCCTTCTGGATCATCAGGTGCGTACACCTTAATGGATTGCAGACCGATAGACTCATCTTCAATTACTCCACCGTGAGGCTCAACGTCTTTAAATCCAACGTTAGTCTCTAGAGCAGGAAGGATTCTGTCAAGTAGACGACGATCAAGGATCGCGCCTTCTTCTGCAATCACTTCGCCTGTTTCAGGATCAACAAGCGTTTCCGCAAGACGTTGATTGAATAGACGGTTTTTAATATGAAGCTTCTTGTTAATCTTGTAACGTCCTACGTTCGCAAGATCATAACGCTTTGGATCAAAAAAGCGAGAATCAAGTAAGCTTTTGGCGTTATCGACAGTCGGAGGCTCGCCAGGACGTAAGCGTTCGTAGATTTCTAGAAGCGCTTTTTCCGTGCCGTCCGTGTTGTCTTTTTCCAGGGTATTGCGAAGATACTCATCTTCACCTAGGAGATCTATGATTTCTTGATCAGACCCAAACCCTAACGCTCTGAGCAGCACCGTAATTGGTAGCTTTCTAGTACGATCAATTCGTACATAGACAATATCTTTGGCATCAGTTTCAAATTCCAGCCATGCTCCTCGGTTTGGAATGACAGTAGCTGTATATCCTTTTTTGCCGTTCTTATCGATCTTTTCACTATAGTAGACACTTGGAGAACGCACGAGCTGAGATACGATTACGCGTTCTGCCCCATTAATAATAAACGTACCTGTTTCAGTCATTAATGGGAAGTCACCCATGAACACTTCCTGTTCCTTTACTTCGCCTGTTTCTTTATTGATCAAGCGTACTTTCACACGTAAAGGCGCAGAATAGGTCACATCTCGCTCTTTGGTTTCTTCCACGGGATACTTAGGTTCACCGAGGCTGTAATCAATAAATTCCAGCACAAGATTACCAGTGAAATCTTCGATTGGAGAAATATCCTGGAACATTTCTCGTAAACCCTCATCAAGAAACCATTGATAAGAAGCCGTTTGAATCTCAATTAGATTTGGCAAATCCAACACTTCTTTGATTCGCGCGTAGCTTCTTCTTTGGCGGTGGCGTCCATACTGAACTAGTTGGCCTGTCAAATGATTCACCCCTCAAATCCAGCGTATTTATTTTCTTAGCCCAATGATATTCTGTTTTAAAAAGAATCTATCGTTGGACAAAAAAAGAAAAAGGGCATTGATAAAAATTCCCCTTAACTATAAGCGATTATATTAGTTTTTCCAGACGACGGCATTTTATACCTCTTTGCACACGAATGTGAAAAAGGCCTGGAAAATCCATCATTGGCATTATATTATATTAGCATAGGCCATCCATGAAGTCAAAGGATATTTTCATATTTTACTTGACTGCTTTAAGAATATAGTATCCTTTCTTTTTCACGACGGTTTCAACATGCTCAAACATTTCTTCGAGTCTGGTTATTGCAGATGGAGCCCCTTGCTTCTTTTGGATTACTACCCAAAGCGTCCCACCTTTTTTTAAGATGTCATAGGCCTCTTCAAGAATTCCATGAACAACTTGTTTACCTGCACGTATAGGAGGGTTCGTAAGGACAGACGCGAACGTTTTATCTTTTACGGCATTCAACTGATCACTTGCCATAACGCTCAAATTATGAACGCGATTCTTAATGGCATTGCTCATCGCAAGCTCTGTTGCGCGTTCATTTATGTCTAGCATATAAAAATAACGATTTGAAAATTCAGAAGCGAGTGAAATGCCGATCGGGCCATAGCCACATCCAACATCAACAATATCCCCTTCAAGTTCAGGTTCTTCAAATGATTCGATTAGAAGTTTACTCCCAAAATCGATTTCCTTCTTTGAAAAAACACCAGAATCAGTCGTGAATTGAAATTTACTTCCCCGTAAATCCGCATCAATTTTGTTCGGACTGCTTTTCACACCCGGATTCTTCGTATAATAATGTTCACCCATTGCTTTCCCTCTTTTCAACGTCATTTCTATAAACCTAACCCCTATAACCAAACCAAAAAATATTAGCGTCAAATAACAAAAAGCTCGCTTTTAAAAGCGAGCTTTTGTTTCAAACGACTACTTAACTTCTACTACTGCGCCAACTTCTTCAAGCTTGCCTTTAAGCTCTTCAGCTTCTTCTTTAGCAATGCCTTCTTTAATCGGGCTTGGTGCGCCATCAACTAGTTCTTTAGCTTCTTTCAAGCCAAGACCAGTGATTTCGCGAACAACTTTGATGACCTTGATTTTGCTGCTTCCAGCACTTTCAAGAACTACGTCAAATTCAGATTGCTCTTCAGCAGCACCTTCTGCTGCGCCACCTGCTGCTGCTACTGGAGCTGCTGCAGTTACACCAAATTCTTCTTCGATTGCTTTAACTAGGTCGTTAAGCTCAAGAACTGTCATTTCTTTGATTGCTTCAATGATTTGCTCGTTACCCATGAGTAAATCCTCCTTAATTTTTGTTTTATTTATACCAATTGATAGGCCGTGTATTTACGCGCCTTGTTCTTCCTTTTGATCAGCCACAGCTTTTGTAGCAAGTGCCATATTGCGCATAGGTGCTTGAAGCACAGATAGCAACATAGAAAGTAGTCCATCGCGGTTTGGTAGGTCCGCAAGTTCTTTGATCTTTTCTACTGATACAACGCCGCCTTCGATTACGCCAGTCTTGATTTCAAGAGCTTCGTGATTCTTAGCGAAGTTGTTCAAAATTTTAGCAGGAGCAACAACATCTTCATTGCTGAACGCGATTGCCGTAGGTCCGACAAGGTGTTCATTCAAATCAGTAAGTTCAAGCTCTTCTGCCGCGCGACGAGTCATTGTGTTCTTGTAAACACGGAACTCAACGTTTGCATCACGCAATTGCTTACGAAGCTCAGTTACTTCAGAAACATCAAGTCCGCGATAATCAACAAAAATTGTTGATTGGCTATCACGTAGTTTGTCTGCAATTTCCGTAACTAGTTGCTTCTTCTGTTCAACTATACTGCTCATAGTTCCACCTCCTAAAGAAATGTATCTATACCGCCCTGGAATATGAGGTCATATAAAAAGCCTTCACATCCGAAGACATGAAGGCTTTACGATTACATACGTATCGAATCACTTCACACCTCGGCAGGATATTAAGTGCAAGAACACCCCTGCTGTCTACGGTACAGAAAGTATTAATTTATCAAACAACATTTACAAGTATATTTAATAGCTACGCAAATGTCAACAGCTAATTTAATTAGCGGTAAGTTGATGCGTTAACTTTAACACCAGGTCCCATTGTAGATGTAACCGAAATGTTTTTAAGGTACGTACCTTTAGCTGCTGCTGGCTTAACTTTCACAAGTGTTTCTACAAGTGTGTTTAAGTTTTCAACAAGCTTGTCAGCTTCGAAAGATACTTTACCGATCGGTGCATGGACGTTACCAGCACGATCAACGCGGTACTCTACTTTACCAGCTTTGATTTCGTTAACAGCTTTTTCAACGTCGAACGTTACTGTTCCAGTTTTCGGGTTCGGCATTAAACCTTTTGGTCCAAGTACACGACCTAGTTTACCAACTTCGCCCATCATGTCTGGAGTTGCAACGATTACGTCAAACTCAAACCAACCTTCGTTGATTTTAGCGATATAGTCTGCTTCTCCTACATAGTCAGCGCCAGCTGCTTCAGCTTCTTTAGCCTTTTCACCTTTAGCGAAAACAAGAACGCGTTGTGTTTTACCAGTTCCGTTTGGAAGTACAACCGCGCCACGAACCTGCTGGTCGTTTTTCTTAGGGTCTACCCCAAGACGAACTGCTGCTTCAACTGTTCCATCAAAGTTTCCTACAGATGTCTTTTTCACAAGTTCAACTGCTTCTTGAGGCTCATAGAAAGTTGTACGTTCAACTAGCTTGGCAGCCTCCTGGTATCTCTTACCTCTTTTTGCCATTTTGTGTTCCTCCTTGAATGTGGTTTAGCGGATTAACCTCCCACTATTTATGACGCCAAAATGTCGACATCATAATAAAAGTTGCGAACCTGTATAACACAGGCAGGAATCCCTTTTAATCGCAACGGCTTGTGTAACATTAATCTTCGATCGTAATTCCCATGCTACGTGCAGTACCTTCAACCATACGCATTGCAGAATCAACATTCGCTGCGTTAAGGTCTGGCATTTTTGTTTCAGCGATTTCACGCACTTTATCACGCTTCACAGTCGCAACTTTGTTGCGGTTTGGTTCACCAGAACCTGACTCGATACCTGCTGCTTTCTTAAGAAGAACTGCAGCTGGTGGAGTTTTAGTGATAAATGTAAATGAACGGTCTTCAAAAACCGTAATTTCTACTGGAATGATCATACCAGCCTGGTCAGAAGTACGAGCATTAAACTCTTTACAGAATCCCATAATGTTAACTCCAGCTTGACCTAGTGCAGGTCCTACTGGCGGTGCAGGATTCGCCTTCCCAGCCGGGATTTGCAATTTAACAACCTTGATTACCTTTTTAGCCACGCGACACACCTCCTTAAGTCCGTGATGTGGTATTTGGGTGTTTTACACCCTCCCACCTTATATATCAATTGAATGTCTCGATTAGTATGAGACTCATGAAACATTAAAATTCTATCATTAATCGAAAAGTTAAGCAAGGACTTTTCAATTAGAACTTCTCAACTTGTCCGAAATTAAGTTCAACAGGCGTTTCTCTGCCGAACATATTCACGTGCACTTTGACCTTTCCTTTGTCCGTATCGATCCCTTCAACAGAACCTACGAAATCAGCAAATGGACCTTCTTTTACTTTAACTTTCTCTTTAAGTTCAAAGTCTACATCTACTTTTGGTTGCTCCATACCCATTTGCTTAAGAAGTGATTCCACTTCTTCCGGAAGCAATGCAGTCGGTTTAGACCCAGCACCACTAGACCCTACGAATCCAGTAACACCTGGTGTATTCCGAACGACATACCATGAATCATCTGTCATGACCATTTCTGTAATAACATAGCCAGGAAAGACTTTTTTCATAACTGTCTTTTTCTTGCCGTTCTTCTCTTCTGTTTCTTCTTCTACCGGGACGAGAACACGAAAGATCTTATCCGTCATGCCCATTGTCTCAACCCTTTTCTCAAGGTTGGTTTTTACTTTGTTTTCATACCCCGAGTACGTATGAACAACATACCATCTTTTTTCCATATTTGCAGGACTGCGTCCTTCCCTCCCCAGCTCATTTACTCTCTCATTCTAACCTTCTGAATGAAAATTTATAACGAATTATCCTAAAATGAGGCGGATTATCGAGGAAATACCCTGGTCAATCAATGCGAAGAAAACAGCTATAAAAATAACCGTTGTAACAGTTACAATCGTATAGCGTGTTAATTCCTTACGCGTTGGCCAACTTACCCGCTTCATTTCACTTGCGACATTACGAAAGAACTTACCAGAACGTTGAACAATACTTGCCATTACTTGTTACCCCCAATTAATCTGGTGGAAAACTCCCCCGAGAATCTATTTTGATAAGGTTTGCCTCAAGAAGCAAACACCCTTCGAGGCATTACTTTGTTTCACGATGGACAGTATGAACATCGCAGTATTTGCAATACTTCTTAACTTCCATGCGGGCCGGGCTCGTCTGTGAGTTTTTCATAGTTGTATAGTTTCGGCTATTGCATTGAACACATGCTAGTACTGCCTTTTTTCGCATAATGACACCTTCCTAAGCCGCGCAGTAGTGAAGTTTGTAATTTATATAAGCTATCTCATTTCAAAAAAGAGCAAAATAAAAAAACGTTCAGCTACCCTGTGACGTTCTTACAAACCTAACAAAAAATTGACATTCTTACTTTTATCACTTTATCACAGCGTGTTTCAGCATGTCAATAAAGCGTCGGATAGGTACTCATAAGAAAAGAACAGGGAACTCGCCCCTGTTCTTTTCCCTACCCATCATAGGTTTGTCCATATTATAGGCTGACTTCACGTAGTTCGAGATAACGCTCTAACTTGCGCTTCACTCGTTGCAATGCGTTATCAATTGACTTGACGTGACGGTTTAGATCAACCGAAATTTCTTGGTATGAACGTCCATCGAGATAGAGCATTAGCACCTTTCTCTCTAAATCGCTCAAAATTTCTGACATTTTAAGTTCGATGTCATCAAATTCTTCCTGATTAATAATTAGTTCCTCAGGATCAGTTACTTTTGTGCCGCATATAACGTCAAGAAGCGTACGATCAGACTCTTCATCGTAAATTGGCTTATCAAGCGATACGTAAGAATTAAGCGGAATATGCTTCTGTCTTGTTGCGGTTTTGATAGCTGTAATCATCTGCCGGGTGATGCATAATTCGGCAAACGCTTTAAAAGATGAGAACTTGTCTCCTCTAAAATCACGAATGGCTTTGTAGAGACCGATCATCCCTTCTTGGATGATATCTTCTCGGTCTGCTCCAATGAGAAAATACGACCTCGCCTTAGCGCGTACGAAATTTTTGTACTTCGTAATCAAATGTTCCAACGCTCTACTGTGACCTTCATGAACCATGATGACGAGCATTTCATCATCAAGTTGATCGAATGCTACGTGTTCCAGGTGTCTTTGGTCTACTGACAGTTGTTCTTGATTTACCGTGCTTTCTTTGAGGTCTACTGTACTCAATATGCGTTCCCCCCGACCAGTACGCTATATAGAAATATTATACAGTACGTGTCGAAAAATCGTCAACCGCCTATTTACCGCCTCTTCGCCATTTTTCAAATATTTCGCTAATTTCTTCTGATAAATGCAGGCCACCAGAACGATTGCGTCGATTTTCAGTATTTACGCTTTTTTCAATTCCTTTTTCGATTCCTTGCATTTCGTTGTAAAGTTCACGCGCAGATTTCCTAAGTGCACCTTGTCCAAAGATAGCCCACTGCTCTGTAAAATCTGACGTTGCCACATGTATTTGCGTTCTTATACCCTTCAGTTCCCTCGCCATTTTCTCAATCCGCTCATCTGCTGTCTCATTTTCTCTCGTATAAATAACATCAATTCTGTACTGGCTATGACGTTTTTCAATCCCATGAGAGAGGTGAGCGTCAAAAACGACGATCACCTGATACCCGGTATAAGCTTGATATTCGGCCATTTTTTCAATTAGAAGCTCACGTGCTTTACTGAAATCCCTCTCTTTAAGTGTTCGTAATTCTGGCCATGCACCAATAATGTTATAGCCATCAACTAACAGCACGTCCATTATTTACTCCCCCAAAGGATGACGTTGTCGGTAAACCTCATACATCATTAACCCTGCAGCAACTGAAGCGTTGAGAGAGGTTACTTTTCCGGCCATTGGAAGACTTACTAAGAAATCACATTTATCCTTAATAAGACGTCCCATTCCTTTACCTTCACTTCCGATGACAAGTCCGATCCCCATATCATAGTCTGCCTGGCGATAGTCCTGGCCACCGGTTGCATCAGTGCCCACAAACCACAAGCCGCGGTCTTTCAACTCATCCATCGTTCTAGCAAGGTTCGTTACTCGCGCAACCGGGATATACTCAATCGCTCCTGTAGAAGATTTGGCAACGGTAGAAGTTAAACCAACCGCTCTTCTTTTTGGAATAATAACTCCATGAGCTCCTGCAGAATCCGCTGTTCTTAATATAGATCCTAGATTATGTGGATCTTCAATTTCATCAAGAATAAGGAAAAACGGTGGCTTCCCAGAATCTTCTGCTTTCTTAAATAAATCCTCAATATCAGCATATTCATAAGCCGCAATTGAAGCGACAACACCTTGATGGTTACTTTCCCCGGAAAGTTGTTCTAGCTTTCGTTTCGGCACGAACTGTACGAGTACATTTTGTTCCTTTGCTTTTTGTATCAAGTTTTGAAGAGGGCCTTTTTGAGACCCTTCATTTATCCAAATTTTATTGATTTCGTGTCCTGATCGTAATGCTTCAAGAACCGAATTTCGTCCTACAATAAATTCTTTATCCATCTGACTTCACTTCTTTCTTCGGTTGTTCTACGAATTCATAAAGCTTTTGTAACAATTCATTTACTCTCTCTTCATTTCCCTTTAAATGATGGTACCCAAACAAAGCTTCAAGAGCTGTTGAATATTTGTACGTACTTACGCTCGTATTCTTTGGGACAGTTCCCGATTTAGCATTTCTTCCTCGGCGCACAACACCAGCTTCTTCCTCTGTCAGCCATTCTTTGTTTAAAACATGGTGCAGGAACGCTGCCTGTGCTTTTGCAGAAACATACGTCGTTGCTGTTCGGTGCAGCTGATTAGGTCGAATGTGACCAAGTGAAAGCAGCCGCTTCCGAACGTTAATTTCAATAACCGAATCTCCCATATAAGCAAGTGCAAGTGAATTAAGTTGTTTTGCATCGATTTCCTTCATGCGCTACATCCTTTTCCAGCGAACGCCTTGAGGTGTATCCTCAAGAAGAATTCCCTGTTCTTTTAATTCATCACGAATTTCATCTGCTCTTCCAAAATCACGTTGTTTCCTTGCTTTATTACGTTCTTCTATCAGTTGATCCACATCTTCATCAAGTAGAGCTTTTTCTCTTTTGAAGGAAATGCCAAGAACGGAACCAAAATCTTCAAAGCGCTCCATAAATAGTTCAAGAATCTCCATGGATGAATTTGTCCCCTGGAGGTAGAGATTAGCTTCTTTAGAAAGTTCAAATAAAATGGAGATCGCATTCGCCGTATTAAAATCGTCGTCCATTTCTGTAACGAAGCGTTCACGATATCCCTCAATTTTCTCTTGCCATTTCTCAACATCTCCATCAAGGTCGGCACTGTGTTGAAGGCGGTGCTCAAGATTTTCTACCGTATCCTTAATGCGATCAAGTCCTGTTTTAGCACTTGCCAGGAGCTCATGGTCAAAGTTAATGGGATTACGGTAATGAACAGACAACATAAAGAATCGAATCGCTTCTGGGTCATGCTGTTTAATCAAGTCATGAACAAGGACAAAATTACCTAGTGATTTAGACATTTTCTCGTTGTTAATATTGATATACCCGTTGTGAAGCCAATAATTCGCAAAAGTATGCCCAGTTAACGCTTCCGTTTGCGCTACTTCATTTTCATGGTGAGGGAATGCCAGATCTTTTCCTCCCGCATGGATATCAATTGTATCTCCTAAATATTTCTTCGCCATCGCCGAGCATTCAATATGCCAGCCTGGTCGCCCCTCTCCCCATGGACTCGCCCATGAAATTTCACCTTCTTTTGCAGATTTCCAAAGTGTAAAATCAAGAGGGTCTTCTTTCTTTTCACCCACCACAATTCGAGAACCAAGCTTAAGCTCATCGATGGACTGGTGCGAAAGTTTTCCATAACCTTCGAATTGACGTGTTCTAAAGTACACATCTCCTTCAGACTCATATGCGTAGTTCTTTTCAATAAGAGCTGTGATAAAATCAATGATTTCCTGCATGTTCTCTGTTACTCGTGGATGTTCGTCTGCTTTCTTAACGCCAAGCGCACCAGTATCTTCATGATAAGCACCGATAAATCGTTCAGCCACAGCCGGTACATCTTCGCCCAATTCATTGGCCGCTCGAATCAATTTATCGTCTACATCCGTAAAGTTGGAAACATACTGCACATCATAGTCTCTGTATTGAAGATAACGACGAACAACATCAAAAACAATAGCAGGGCGCGCGTTACCAATATGAATATAGTTGTATACGGTCGGACCGCACACGTACATCCTTACTTTACCTTCTTCAATTGGTTGAAACGTTTCTTTTTTCTGTGTCAATGTGTTATATAGCTTAATCGCCATAACTTTCACTCCTCTTCCTTAACGTTCGTACTTCCTCTGTTAACTCTCGCAATTCTTGTTCCATTTGCTTAAATTTATCAGCCACTGGATCAGGCATTTTATGATGATCAAGGTTATGTGGAACTTTTACTCCATTTTGGATAACGACTCTTCCAGGTATACCTACCACAGTTGAATTAACCGGTACATCCTGCAAAACAACGGACCCGGCACCTACCTTGGAATTCTCTCCAATCGTGATGGAGCCTAGCACCTTCGCTCCCGTCGCAACAAGCGTATTATCCTCAAGAGTTGGATGACGCTTCCCTTTTTCTTTACCAGTTCCCCAAGTGTTACACCTTGGAATAACGTCACATTATTTCCAATCTCACATGTTTCTCCTATAACAACGCCCATACCGTGATCAATAAAACAACGTTCTCCAATTGTTGCTCCTGGATGAATTTCGATACCTGTGAAAAATCGACTGATTTGCGATACTGCTCTAGCAAGAAAGAAAAACTTCTTTTTCCAAAACCAGTGTGCCACTCGATGTGACCATATTGCGTGAAGGCCAGCATAAGTTAAAATAACTTCAAAATAACTTCGTGCTGCTGGATCTTGATCAAAGACCACATCGATATCCTGCTTCAACGTCTTCCACATTTCTTCACCCCTCTCCGTATACTCCCATAAGGTCAACTAGAATGTAGGTTCACCATCTTAGCGTTCCAAAGAACTATAATTATTAAAAAAAAAGCGCCCCTGTGTGATGACTCCATCACACAGAGACGCTATTCGCGTGGTTCCACTCTGCTTCGAACATTTTTACAAATGTTCCTATCACCGATAACGGCGGCACCGCTCCTACCTAATCACCATAAAGGCTTTCTGCAGAAGACTCAGAGGGGCATTTCAATGAATGAATACTTAAGCTGCTTTCAGCCGAGGACAGCTCTCTCTATAAAGAATTACACTCATTTACTTTTCCTCTTCAACGTTGGTTGTCAATTGGTTTATTATTATGCTTTATTCATCGCAAGAACTTGATTCAAACGAGCATTAACTGCTTCTCTTCCAAGTAAGGCAATCGCCTGTGGTAGTTCAGGTCCATGTGTTTCACCTGTCGTAGCCACACGTATTGGCATAAAGAGTTTTTTACCTTTATGACCAGTTGCCTTTTGAGTAGCCTTGATAGCTGATTTAATCGCAGCTGGCTCAAATTCTTCAACTTCTTTAAGTTGGTCTAAGAATCCTTGCATCACTTCAGGAATTTGCTCTTCGTTTAGTACTGTCATTGCCTCTTCATTATACTGAATTTCTTGCTTAAAGAACAACTCAGTAAGCTCAACAATTTCTCTACCATAGTGAAGTTGTTCTTGATAAAGGGCGATTAGTTCTTGAGCCCATTCCTTTTGTTCCGCTGTCATTTCAAGAGGGAATCTTCCTGCTTCAACAAGATGTGGAAGAGTAAGTTCAACCACTCGATCAAGACTCGCCTGTTTAATATATTGATTATTCATCCAGTAGAGTTTTTGTGAATCAAAAACTGCCGGCGAAGTGGACAAGCGTTCTGGATCAAAGATTTCGATCAATTGCTCTTTCGTAAACAGCTCTTCTTCTCCCTTAGGCGACCAACCAAGTAGTGTCACAAAATTAAATAACGCTTCTGGAAGAAAACCTAAGTCATGGTACTGTTCAATATACTGCACAATTGATTTATCCCGCTTACTAAGCTTCTTCTTCTGATCATTAACGATCAGTGTCATATGACCAAATTTAGGTGGTTCAAAACCAAATGCTTCGTAGATCATTAACTGCTTAGGTGTGTTTGAGATATGATCATCCCCACGAAGAACGTGAGAAATCTTCATATGGTGATCATCGAGAGCAACTGCATAGTTGTAAGTCGGAATACCGTTCTTCTTAACGATAACAAAGTCGCCAATTCCATTCGATTCAAAGGATACGCGGTCTTTTACAACATCGTCAAACGAATATTCTTTATCACGTGGAACTGCAAAACGAATGCTCGGTTCTCTACCTTCCGCTTCTAACTTTTCACGCTGATCTTCTGTAAGATGTCGACATTTTCCAGAATATCGAGGCATTTCTCCTCGCGCACGCTGTGCTTCTCGCTCTGCCTCAAGCTCATCTTCTGTACAATAACATTTATATGCAAGTTCTTTATTCAAAAGCTCTTTTGTATGTTCAGTATAAATATCTAGACGTTCCATTTGAGTATATGGACCGTATTCTCCCTCTTTATCGATACTTTCATCCCAATCCATTCCTAGCCACTTTAAGTAATCAAGCTGATTCTCAACGCCGCCTTCAACATTACGAGACTGGTCCGTATCTTCAATACGAATGATGAACTTACCGCCTTGATTTCTAGCAAACAAATAATTAAATAACGCCGTTCTTGCATTCCCAATATGTAAATAACCTGTTGGGCTCGGCGCATAACGTACGCGTACTTCGTTTCCCATTATATCCACCACCATTAATTATTATCTTTAACTGTCTTATTATTTTACCATTACCGTCAAATTATCGGTCAAGCTTTTTGAAGCAATACGACAACTTCAGCCGCAATTCCTTCCCCTCTACCAGTAAATCCAAGCTTCTCTGAAGTAGTAGCTTTCACATTCACCTGGCTAATGTCACCCTCAAGTAAATGAGCAATCACTTCACGCATAGCTGAAATATGAGGAGCCATTTTGGGAAGCTGCGCAATAATCGTGCAATCCACATTACCGAGCGTGAAGCCTTTTTCCTTCACAATTCCAAATACATGTCGAAGAAGTTCCTTTGAATCAGCATCTTTAAAAGCTTCATCTGTATCGGGAAAATGTTTTCCTATATCGCCTTCTCCAATAGCCCCAAGACAAGCATCCGCAACGGAATGCAGGAGTACGTCAGCATCGGAATGACCAAGCAAACCTTTCTCAAATGGAATGGTAACCCCTCCAATAATACACGGACGGTCTTCCACTAACTTATGTACATCAAAGCCATGACCAACTCGCATTAAACTCCACTCTCCCTCTTCTCTCGCAAGATCGCTCTCGCAAAAATTAAATCTTCAGGTGTTGTTAATTTCACATTCCAATAATCGCCCGGGATCACTTGGACTGAGCGTCCATTCATCTCTACTAAACTGGCGTCGTCAGTTCCTATCACACCGTTCTCCTCAGCCCATTTATGAACTCCTTTGATGACCGAAAGACGAAAAGCCTGTGGAGTTTGCACGGCCCACAAGCTTGAGCGATCAATGGTTTTCTGCACCTTCAGTTCATCCACTTGCTTCACTGTGTCCTTAACTGGAACAGCTACAATCGCACCATCATAATCTTTAGCTGCTGTCGCCGCTTGATTTGCAACTTCATGTGTAAAAAATGGACGGGCGCCATCGTGAATTAAAACAATTTTATCCCCTTGCAATGCTTTAAGTCCTTCATAAACACTTTGCTGACGTTCATAGCCACCTGTTACGACACGACTTACCTTTGTTAATCCATATTCCTGAATAAGCGAGTGAAAATCTTCATGCTCACGTTCATTTACAGCGAGCACGATCTCCTCGCAATTTGGGTCACTCTGAAAAACCGATATCGTATGAACGATAATCGGTTTTCCTTCAAGCATAATAAATTGTTTGTTTTTCCCTGCGTTCATCCTTTTTCCCTGTCCGGCAGCAGGAATGACTACTGAATATTTCAAAGCTAGAACCCCCGTCGCCTATCACTTAAAGTGCTTTTTCGAGTAGTTTGGGTTTGGCAAAAATCATGCGTCCAGCTGATGTCTGCAATACGCTTGTTACAAGAACATCAATCGTTTTGCCAATATAATTCCTACCTTCTTCCACTACAATCATTGTACCATCGTCTAGATAGGCTACGCCCTGATTATATTCTTTTCCATCTTTGATGACTTGAACATTAAGCTCTTCACCAGGGAGAACGACTGGTTTAACCGCATTAGCTAAATCGTTGATGTTCAACACTTGAACCTTTTGAAGTTCGCATACTTTATTTAAGTTAAAGTCGTTTGTAACAACCATGCCATTAACAAGCTTGGCAAGCTTAACTAATTTACTATCAACTTCTTGAATTTCTTCAAAATCACCTTCGTATATTTCCACATTCACCGCAAGCTCTTTTTGGATCTTGTTTAGTATATCAAGACCTCGACGACCACGGTTTCGTTTCAAAACGTCTGATGAATCAGCAATATGCTGCAATTCCTCCAGTACAAATTGTGGTATAACGAGTGTTCCTTCAAGAAAACCAGTTTGACAGATATCAGCAATTCTTCCGTCAATAATTACGCTTGTATCAAGGATTTTCAATTTGGATGAACCAGAATCAATCTCATCCTCATCGTTATCCTTTTTCTTATCTTTTCCTTTGGTGTTCGAGAAAAGATTAATCAGCTCATCACGCTTTTTAAATCCAACCTGGAATCCAAAATACCCAAGCAAAATGGTAATGAAAATCGGCAGAATGTTACTCACAACTGGAAAATTAATCTCAGCCAGAGGTACGGTTAGTAAAAATGCAATTATAAGTCCAATAATCAGTCCAATTGCCCCAAATAGTACGTCTCCAACCGGTGCACTAACAACCTTTTCTTCAACCAGACGAATGAAATCGACAATATAATCTGTCACCCAAAAAGTTGCTAGAAAGAATAACACCGCTCCTATGACAGCACCTGCATAAGAATTAGTAAATACTGCTGGAAGGTCCCCTATATTGAGTAATTGTATTAAATCTGGTAAGTATACTAATCCCAGTGCTCCGCCTAAAATGATAAAAAATAACTGTACAATCCACTTTATCATTGACGTTTTCACCTCCTTTTAACATTATAAACAAATTCTCAGAATTGAAACATAAATCCTTGAAGTTTGTGAATTTTATAGTATGATTATAGGTTAGCTTGCATGACTATAAATTAATTATAGATTAGCACACCCCCTATGGAATGTCTATTTCACAGCCCTATATGTGGCGATCTACAAAGAGTTGCTCCTGAATTCGTTTCAATCCATCTTTAATTTTCTTAGCTCGAATGGCCCCAATTCCATCTACATGATCGAGTTCTTCAATAGAGGCTTTAGAAATAGCGTTAAGGTTTTCAAAACTATCTACCAAGTTCTCAATTATATTTGATGGCAGTCTCGGAATTTTATGCAAGATCCGATACCCTCTCGGTGCTACATTCTCATTTTGATCATGATAACCCAGAATTCTCATAATGGCATTGTCTTCTAGTAAGTCATCACTTGAAAGCTTCTTTAAACGTTTCATAACATCAGCTGGAGATTCATCCACATCTTTTACGTAATCTCCAATCAGCCACTTTGCTTCCGATTCAAGATTCGAAACAAGCTCTTCCATCTGCATACTAATCAGTCGACCTTCCGTACCAAGCTCATTAATGTAGTTAAGGATCTCCTTTTTGATGCGCAAAACCATCTCAATACGATGGATAACTTGAGCAACTTCCTGAAGGGTTACGAGTTCTTCAAACTCAAGAGCTCCGAGATCAGTAATCCCTTGATCAAGAACTGATTTGTATTTTTCAAGTGTTTGCATCGCCTGATTCGCTTTTGTCAGTATAACGCCGATTTCCTTTAATGAATATCGAATACTTCCTTGATAAAGTGTAATAACGTTACGACGCTGTGAGATCGAGATCACTAGATTACCTGTTTGCTTGGCGACGCGTTCCGCTGTTCGATGTCGGATACCCGTCTCAGTAGACGGGATCGAAGTCTCGGGTATTAACTGTGTATTAGCATAAAGGATTTTAGAAGCTTCTTTGTTTAAAATAATGGCTCCATCCATTTTCGCAAGCTCATACAAGTAAGCAGGGGTAAACCGACACTCTATTGAAAATCCACCATCAACAATGTCCTGCAATTTCCCATCATACCCTACAACGATTAAACCGCCAGTATTAGCTCGTAGTATATTATCGATTCCATGCCTTAACTGCGTACCGGGTGCAACGATTTTTAGAATTTCATTTATGATTTCCTGCTGCTTATCGATCTCCATCTTCTACCCTCCTAGCGCTTCATTTAATGCTTCATCTACGGTTTGAACTCCAATAACCTGAATACCTTCAGGGAAAGTCCAACCACCTATATTTTTCTTCGGAATAATAGCCCGCTCAAAACCAAGTTTGGCAGCTTCAATCACTCGTTGTTCGATGCGTGATACCCTTCTGATTTCTCCTGTTAGTCCAATTTCTCCTACCACAATATCTGATGGACGTGTTGGTTGATCTCTAAAACTGGAAGCGATTGAAACTGCAATAGCAAGATCAATTGCCGGCTCATCAAGTCGCACACCACCCGCAACATTTAAATAGGCATCCTGATTTTGCAGGAGAAGTCCTACTCTTTTCTCAAGAACTGCCATTAATAGAGAAACGCGATTATGATCAATCCCTGTCGCGGTTCTTCGTGGATTCCCAAAGCTTGTTGGTGATATTAATGCCTGGATCTCAACTAGAACAGTTCTTGTTCCCTCCATAGATGCAACAACCGTTGAACCAGCTGATCCAGATGATCGTTCTTCTAGAAAGATTTCTGAAGGGTTCAGCACTTCTTCAAGCCCCTCTTCCTTCATCTCAAAAACACCAATTTCATTTGTTGAGCCAAAACGGTTCTTTACTCCGCGTAGAATTCGGAACGTATGGTGACGTTCCCCTTCAAAATAAAGCACAGCGTCAACCATATGTTCTAAAAGTCTCGGACCAGCGATTGACCCCTCTTTTGTCACATGGCCAACAATGAAAATAGCTATTCCTCTTGTTTTAGCTATACGCATAAGTTGAGAAGTACATTCCCGCACTTGTGAAACACTTCCGGGTGCAGACGTAACTTCTGACCTGAAAATGGTTTGGATCGAATCGATGATCACAAGCTGGGGGTTTATTTCTTCAATTGCTTTACTAATATACTCAAGATCAGTCTCTGCTAATACATATAATTTTTCTGCATCGACTCCTAGACGATCTGCACGAAGCTTCGTCTGCTTGACAGACTCTTCACCAGATATATATAGAACCGGATGATCTTGGTCAGCAAGCTTTGATGACGTTTGGAGCAAAAGAGTTGACTTACCAATACCCGGGTCCCCTCCAACAAGTACGAGGGAGCCTGGTACTACTCCGCCGCCTAACACGCGATCAAGCTCTGTAATATGAGTTAAAATTCTAGGCTCCATTTCTTTTTGAATACGTCGGATGGACGTCGGTTTACTTGCAGTTTCATTACTTGAAGTAACAAAACGTCTTCGGTCATTGTCACCTGGTACAACCTCTTCCACCATAGTATTCCATTGATGGCACCCCGGACATTTCCCCATCCATTTAGCAGATTCATAGCCACAATCCTGACACATAAATTTCGTTTTTTTCTTTGCCATTTAACACCCTCACCTTCACGATCAACCGAACAAATTACTATCTTTATTTTATCACAACTTATAAGTTCCTATGAACTCATAATGATTGGCAGATTTAAAAAGTTCTCTAGGACAACTAAACCGTCCTGATTATTGAAATAAACTGCTTTTCAACTCTTTTACTCTAGCATCCCGAAATAAGACATTATTATTGTCTCAATACCTTTCCCTTAAGTATCTAAAACCACTCCTCAAATATAAAAAAACCGGAAGACATTTGCCTTCCGGTTGTTATTCTTAAGATGAAGTTGCTTCAGAAAGGGTTTCGACAACAAAATCATTTTCTTTATAATCGATTTTCACTCGTTGACCTTTTTCGATGTTACCTCTAAGCAACTCTTCAGAAAGACGATCTTCAATATGGCGCTGTAGAGCTCTTCTAAGCGGTCGAGCACCATATTCTGGATCATAACCTTCCTCAGAGATCTTATCTAGAGCCGTATCCGTTAATTCAAAATCAATACCATGATCTGATAGACGAGCTTTAAGCTGGTTGGCCATCAGAACAATGATTTCCTTCAAGTGTTTCTTTTCAAGAGAATGGAATACAATCGTCTCATCAATTCGGTTTAGGAACTCTGGACGGAAAGTCTTCTTAAGATCATCCATCACTTTACCTTTCATATCGCTATATTCCTGACCTTCAGAGCCAGTTGAAAAGCCAACGTATTTATTACGTTTAAGCGTGCTAGCTCCAACGTTTGAAGTCATAATAACGACTGTATTACGGAAATCGACTACGCGACCTTTAGAATCAGTCAAACGTCCATCTTCTAGTACTTGAAGAAGAATATTAAAGACATCTGGATGTGCTTTCTCAATTTCATCTAGCAAGATAACAGAATAAGGTTTGCGTCTTACCTTCTCAGTTAACTGCCCGCCTTCTTCATATCCAACGTAACCTGGAGGTGAACCAACAAGACGTGACGTTGAGTGTTTCTCCATGTACTCAGACATATCAATTCGAATAACAGAATCTTCTTCACCGAATAGTGTTTCAGCAACAGCACGAGCTAGTTCAGTTTTACCTACCCCTGTTGGCCCAAGGAAAATAAATGAACCAATTGGGCGCTTAGGATCCTTCAATCCAGCACGAGCACGTCGTACTGCTTTTGAAATGGATTTTACGGCTTCTTCTTGACCGATCAGGCGATTATGAAGAATCTCTTCCATTTTCAATAGACGTTCTGTTTCCTGCTCTTCTAGCTTGGAAACCGGGATACCGGTCCAATTGGCAACGACAATTGCAATATCCTCCGGTGTAACCTCTTGATTCTCTTTTCCTTGCTTTTCTTTCCATTCTTTCTTCGTCTGCTCTAGCTGCTCGCGTAAGCGTTGTTCAGAATCACGAAGAGAAGCGGCTTTCTCAAACTCCTGGCTTTGTACAGAGGCATCCTTTTCTTTTCGAACCTCTTCAAGCTTCTTATCAAGTTCTTTTAAATTTGGTGGTGCAGTATAAGAACGAAGGCGAACTTTCGAAGCGGCTTCGTCAATTAAATCAATTGCTTTATCCGGTAAGAAACGATCCGAAATGTAACGATCTGAAAGTTTAACCGCGGCTTCGATCGCATCGTCAGTAATCGTAACGCGGTGATGAGCTTCATAACGATCTCTAAGTCCCTTTAAAATAAGAGCGGACTCATCACTTGTCGGTTCGTTAACTTGAATTGGTTGGAAGCGGCGTTCAAGGGCAGCATCCTTCTCAATGTATTTACGATACTCATCAAGAGTAGTAGCACCAATACATTGAAGTTCTCCTCTTGCTAGTGCAGGTTTAAGAATATTTGAAGCATCAATTGCTCCTTCTGCACCACCAGCACCAATTAGTGTATGAAGTTCATCAATAAACAGAATAATGTTACCTGCCTGACGAATTTCATCCATTACTTTCTTCAAACGGTCTTCAAATTCACCGCGGTATTTCGTACCTGCAACGACAGTACCCATATCTAGCGTCATAACGCGCTTATCACGAAGCGTTTCAGGTACTTCATTGTTAATAATTTGCTGAGCAAGGCCTTCTGCAATTGCAGTTTTACCAACTCCTGGCTCTCCGATTAGGACAGGATTATTCTTTGTACGTCGGCTAAGCACTTCAATCACTCGCTCAATTTCTTTGCTTCGACCAATAACAGGATCCAGTCCGTTGTCTCGAGCGATCACAGTAAGATCTCTTGCAAGACTATCTAGTGTAGGAGTATTCGCGCTCGCTCCTCCAGCTTGATGACTAGAAGAAGAGCTTTCATTACTACCTAACAATTGTAGAACCTGCTGGCGAGCTTTATTCAAGCTTACCCCTAAGTTATTAAGTACGCGTGCAGCAACGCCTTCACCCTCACGAATTAAGCCAAGTAGAATATGTTCAGTACCTACATAGGAATGGCTCAACTTACGTGCTTCATCCATCGATAATTCAATCACTTTTTTAGCTCGTGGTGTATAGTGAATGGATTGAACAGAGTCCTGTCCGCGTCCAATTAACTTCTCTACTTCTTTTTGAATCTTGTCTGAGCCAAGTCCAAGTGCTGTTAACGCTTTGGCTGCAATACCTTCACCTTCACGGACTAACCCAAGTAAGATATGTTCAGTACCAACGTTGTTATGGCCAAGTCGGATCGCCTCTTCTTGTGCTAAAGCAAGTACTTTCTGGGCACGTTCTGTAAATCGTCCAAACATCATTGTTCATCACCCTCCAAATTCTTCGTTAGTTGATCTTCAAGTTCAAGTCTTTCTCTAATTAAAGTAGCACGTTTGATATCTCGTTCCGTAGGGGTAAGACTTGCCCCAGCATACTGCTGTAAGAAACCTGGTTGCGTTAGGATAAGCAATTCATTCAATATCGATTTAGATAAGCCTTTTACAAGACCTAAATCAATACCAAGTCTTACATCTGACAAACACTTAGCTGCTTCTTTTGATTGAATAATTCTGCTGTTCTGCAGAACACCAAGGGCACGATAAATACGATCCTCTAACTCAATTCTGGAGTTATCTAGAAGTGCCCTTCTAGCAGCACGTTCTTTTTCGATAACTTGCATAACCACACCTTGTAAATCTTCGATGATGTCATCTTCTGTCTTTCCAAGAGTGATCTGATTTGATATCTGAAAAATATTACCTAGCGCTTCGCTACCTTCCCCATAGCTACCTCTTACGACCAGACCGAGCTGGTTGATAGCCGGAATAATATGGTTTAATTGCTGTGTTAATACAAGCGCAGGGAGGTGTAGCATAACAGAAGCTCGCATGCCGGTTCCCACATTAGTAGGACAACTTGTTAAATATCCTTTTCTTTCATCAAATGCGTAGTCAACTTTTCCTTCAATCCAGTTATCTAATGAATTTGCAATGCTTAGCGCCTTCTTCAGTTCGAACCCTGCAACTAGACATTGAATACGAAAATGATCTTCTTCATTAATCATTATACTAACCGTTTCATTCTCGCTCAGAAGCACGCCGCCGTTATTTGAGTGTTCGATAAGGTTAGGACTAATCAAGTGCTTCTCCACAAGAACTCTCTTCTCGATAGGTTTTAACTCATCCATTTCAATTAATTCAAGTTCACCAATCTGGTCGTCTGGAATATCTGTAAACTGTTGTCGAACTTCTTTTATAACTTGTAAATTATCCTCACTGTTTGAAACGATCGGAAAAACATAATTCTTTAAGTTACGTGCAAATCGGACCCGACTACTCATGACAATATCAGAATCTGGACCCTCATCTTTCATCCATGGGCTTACGGCTTCACTGATAAAATGCTGAAGTGACATTATGCTCCCCCTTCCCATTTGCTCTTTTCTTCAAGGGAACGAATCAAATCTCTAGTTTCTGCAGCTTTTTCAAATTCTTCATGCTGGATATACTCTTTCATTTTGCTTCTTAAGTTCTGGACTTTGCGTTCAATTTCTATCGCTGCTCCAGCCCTCTTCGGAACTTTTCCAGCGTGAACAGTATTGCCCCCATGAACTTTTTTAAGTATAGGATCCAAGTTATCCGAAAAGGTTTTGTAGCACTCAGAACACCCAAATCTTCCAATCTTAGTGAATTGTTGATAGGTCAACCCACACTTTGGACAGTGTATTGGCTCTTTTTTATAAAAAGACTGAGCTGGATTCTCCTCAATAGGGGTATCGAAATTTAGTAATCCCGATAATAAGTTATGGATAGAAAAATGGTTAGTGCCTGGCTCAACCTCACCTTTTTCCTTAGCACACTTCTCACAAATGTGAAACTCTGTTTTTTCACCATTAATAATCTTAGTGAAATGAAGCGTAGCAGGGCGCTCACCACATTCCTGACAAGTCATAGGGCAACCCTCCTTCTCTACCCTAAAAAGTATAAAATTTATTTATATTTTAAAGCAGTTAGCATTGCACGCAACATATTCGCACGCAGATGATCTCTAACTGGTAATTCTATAGTAATCACAGTACGATCTAGTACGCTTAACATTAACTTCGCTTCTCGCTCCGAAATTACCTCTTCTTCATGTAAACGAAGAATAATATTTTCTGAAACTACTTGTGGCACTTGATTTTTGACGATCTGTATCATTTCGTCTATTAAATCAGCGTGGGTTTCGGGTTTAACTTTAACGATCCGTATATAACCCCCTCCACCTCTCTTACTTTCCACAATATAGCCTTTTTCAATCGTAAAGCGGGTATTTATTACATAATTAATTTGTGAGGGAACACATTGAAATTTATCTGCTATTTCACTTCGCTTTATTTCAACAGCATCCCTTCCATCCACCATTAAAATTTTCTTTAAATATGCTTCAATAATATCGGAAACATTCCTCACGTAGTTCCCTCCTCTCCGTCCCCATACTGACTTTGACTATATTTGACGTTAAATATATTATAACGTTTTTATCAAGGATTGCAAAGCAACAAGCCTATCGTAGTTCTTCTGTATAAAGCATTACCATTTAAGATAAATCCAAGACTCTTTTTTCTCTAGTTTTCACCTTTTAATAGAGCAACTAAAATTTTCTTCAGAAAACTATTAAACAAAAAAATACGATCAGACTCGAATAATTCATTTGCTACATAAGGGTAGCAAGATTTTTCATTAAAAGTTTCTTAGCCCTGCTATATGAATTGCTTTTATTTCTCAATTATATAGAGTGCTTAGATAGAGAATATATCCGATCAGGTATTTAGATGCTTGAGGAATTACTCTGCGATAGTAAGGCAAAACAATTATGCAAACAGAAAAATTAATTCTGCGATCTTTTAAAACAGAACTAGCTATCTAAAAGTGTTGAGAAAGAAATACAAAAAAAGCGAGAAACCCTCAGGTCTCTCGCTTTTCTTCATTGCCCAGCGACGTCCTACTCTTGCAGGGGGAGATCCCCCAACTACCATCGGCGCTGAAGAGCTTAACTTCCGTGTTCGGCATGGGAACGGGTGTGACCTCTTCGCCATCATCACTAGACTAACAGGATGTTAGCCGTTCGGTGTTCACCACAGGACGTGGTGACACTTAATCGAACTTCCTTATTTCAGGTGTTCCCTGAAAACTAGATAGCACGCACAACTTTCCAATATTTTAGGTTAAGCCCTCGATCGATTAGTATTCGTCAGCTCCACGTGTTGCCACGCTTCCACCCCGAACCTATCTACCTCATCATCTCTAAGGGATCTTACCAGCTTAATGCTGTGGGAAATCTCATCTCGAGGGGGGCTTCATGCTTAGATGCTTTCAGCACTTATCCCTTCCACACGTAGCTACCCAGCTATGCTCCTGGCGGAACAACTGGTACACCAGCGGTGTGTCCATCCCGGTCCTCTCGTACTAAGGACAGCTCCTCTCAAATTTCCTGCGCCCGCGACGGATAGGGACCGAACTGTCTCACGACGTTCTGAACCCAGCTCGCGTACCGCTTTAATGGGCGAACAGCCCAACCCTTGGGACCTACTTCAGCCCCAGGATGCGATGAGCCGACATCGAGGTGCCAAACCTCCCCGTCGATGTGGACTCTTGGGGGAGATAAGCCTGTTATCCCCAGGGTAGCTTTTATCCGTTGAGCGATGGCCCTTCCATGCGGAACCACCGGATCACTAAGCCCGACTTTCGTCCCTGCTCGACTTGTAGGTCTCGCAGTCAAGCTCCCTTGTGCCTTTACACTCTGCGAATGATTTCCAACCATTCTGAGGGAACCTTTGGGCGCCTCCGTTACACTTTAGGAGGCGACCGCCCCAGTCAAACTGCCCACCTGACACTGTCTCCGCACCGGATCACGGTGCTGGGTTAGAATGTCAGTACAGCCAGGGTAGTATCCCACCGACGCCTCCATCGAACCTGGCGGTCCGACTTCTATGGCTCCTACCTATCCTGTACAAGCTGTACCAAAATCCAATATCAGGCTACAGTAAAGCTCCATGGGGTCTTTCCGTCCTGTCGCGGGTAACCTGCATCTTCACAGGTACTATAATTTCACCGGGTCTCTCGTTGAGACAGTATCCAAGTCGTTGCACCTTTCGTGCGGGTCGGAACTTACCCGACAAGGAATTTCGCTACCTTAGGACCGTTATAGTTACGGCCGCCGTTTACTGGGGCTTCGATTCAGAGCTTCTCCCGTAAGGGATAACCCCTCCTCTTAACCTTCCAGCACCGGGCAGGTGTCAGCCCCTATACTTCGCCTTACGGCTTTGCAGAGACCTGTGTTTTTGCTAAACAGTCGCTTGGATCTTTTCACTGCGGCTCCCCTGGGCTATAAACCCGAGGAAGCACCCCTTCTCCCGAAGTTACGGGGTCATTTTGCCGAGTTCCTTAACGAGAGTTCTCCCGATCGTCTTAGGATTCTCTCCTCGCCTACCTGTGTCGGTTTGCGGTACGGGCACCTTTTTCCTCACTAGAGGCTTTTCTTGGCAGCGTAGAATCAAGGACTTCGGTACTAAATTTCCCTCGCCATCACGACTCAGCCTTCACGGTGAACGGATTTGCCTATTCACCAGCCTAATCGCTTGGACGCGCATTTCCAGCAGCGCGCTCTCCCTATCTTTCTGCGTCCCCCCGTCGTTCAAACGGAAAGGAGGTGGTACAGGAATATCAACCTGTTATCCATCGCCTACGCCTTTCGGCCTCGGCTTAGGTCCCGACTAACCCTGAGCGGACGAGCCTTCCTCAGGAAACCTTGGGCTTTCGACGGACAAGATTCTCACTTGTCTTTCGCTACTCATACCGGCATTCTCACTTCTAAGCGCTCCACCAGTCCTTTCGGTCTGACTTCACAGCCCTTAGAACGCTCTCCTACCATTGTCGTAAGACAATCCACAGCTTCGGTGATACGTTTAGCCCCGGTACATTTTCGGCGCAGCGTCACTCGACCAGTGAGCTATTACGCACTCTTTAAATGATGGCTGCTTCTAAGCCAACATCCTGGTTGTCTAAGCAACGCCACATCCTTTTCCACTTAACGTATACTTTGGGACCTTAGCTGGTGGTCTGGGCTGTTTCCCTCTCGACTACGGATCTTATCACTCGCAGTCTGACTCCCGCGGATAAATCGTTGGCATTCGGAGTTTGACTGGATTCGGTAATCCGGTAAGGACCCCTAGTCCAATCAGTGCTCTACCTCCAAGATTCTTGCCGCGAGGCTAGCCCTAAAGCTATTTCGGAGAGAACCAGCTATCTCCAGGTTCGATTGGCATTTCACCGCTACCCACACCTCATCCCCGCATTTTTCAACATGCGTGGGTTCGGGCCTCCATTCAGTGTTACCTGAACTTCACCCTGGACATGGGTAGATCACCTGGTTTCGGGTCTACGACCACGTACTATTTCGCCCTATTCAGACTCGCTTTCGCTGCGGCTCCGCCTTCTCAGCTTAACCTTGCACGGGATCGTAACTCGCCGGTTCATTCTACAAAAGGCACGCTGTCACCCATTAACGGGCTCCAACTAGTTGTAGGCACACGGTTTCAGGTTCTTTTTCACTCCCCTTCCGGGGTGCTTTTCACCTTTCCCTCACGGTACTGGTTCACTATCGGTCACTAGAGAGTATTTAGCCTTGGGAGATGGTCCTCCCGGATTCCGACGGGGTTTCACGTGTCCCGCCGTACTCAGGATCCGTCTCGGAGGGCATCGGATTTTGACTACAGGATTGTTACCTTCTCTGATGGACCTTTCCAGGTCGCTTCGTCTATCCGTGCCTTTGTAACTCCAAAGAGACGTCCTACAACCCCAGAGGGCAAGCCCTCTGGTTTGGGCTGATTCCGTTTCGCTCGCCGCTACTCAGGAAATCGCGTTTGCTTTCTCTTCCTCCGGGTAATGAGATGTTTCAGTTCCCCGGGTCTGCCTTCCATTCCCTATGTATTCAGAAATGGATACCATCCTATTAAAGATGGTGGGTTCCCCCATTCGGAAATCTCCGGATCAAAGCGTACTTACAGCTCCCCGAAGCATATCGGTGTTCGTCCCGTCCTTCTTAGGCTTCTAGTGCCAAGGCATCCACCGTGCGCCCTTAGTAGCTTAACCTTCGATTTGTTAGGCATTACTGCCATCACGCATCAGTTATTACTAAGTTATTGCATAAAAATAATTATTGGATGTCGTTGTTTGTGCTATCTAGTTTTCAAGGAACAAGGCTACTACTTGAATCCGCCTAAGCTTCATCACTTCACCTATTTTGAAAGAATAAATCATTCTTTCAAAACTAAACGAAACGCTCATGTAAGGTTGGTAACGTAAGTTACCTTCGTAATTCTCCATAGAAAGGAGGTGATCCAGCCGCACCTTCCGATACGGCTACCTTGTTACGACTTCACCCCAATCATTTGTCCCACCTTCGGCGGCTGGCTCCATAAAGGTTACCCCACCGACTTCGGGTGTTACAAACTCTCGTGGTGTGACGGGCGGTGTGTACAAGGCCCGGGAACGTATTCACCGCGGCATGCTGATCCGCGATTACTAGCAATTCCGGCTTCATGCAGGCGAGTTGCAGCCTGCAATCCGAACTGAGAACGGCTTTATGGGATTCGCTTCACCTCGCGGTGTTGCTGCCCTTTGTACCGTCCATTGTAGCACGTGTGTAGCCCAGGTCATAAGGGGCATGATGATTTGACGTCATCCCCACCTTCCTCCGGTTTGTCACCGGCAGTCACCTTAGAGTGCCCAACTAAATGCTGGCAACTAAGATCAAGGGTTGCGCTCGTTGCGGGACTTAACCCAACATCTCACGACACGAGCTGACGACAACCATGCACCACCTGTCACTCTGTCCCCCGAAGGGGAACGTCCTGTCTCCAGGATTGTCAGAGGATGTCAAGACCTGGTAAGGTTCTTCGCGTTGCTTCGAATTAAACCACATGCTCCACTGCTTGTGCGGGCCCCCGTCAATTCCTTTGAGTTTCAACCTTGCGGTCGTACTCCCCAGGCGGAGTGCTTAATGTGTTAACTTCAGCACTGAGGGTGGAACCCCCCAACACCTAGCACTCATCGTTTACGGCGTGGACTACCAGGGTATCTAATCCTGTTTGCTCCCCACGCTTTCGCGCCTCAGCGTCAGTTACAGACCAGAGAGCCGCCTTCGCCACTGGTGTTCCTCCACATATCTACGCATTTCACCGCTACACGTGGAATTCCACTCTCCTCTTCTGCACTCAAGTCCTCCAGTTTCCAATGACCCTCCACGGTTGAGCCGTGGGCTTTCACATCAGACTTAAAAGACCGCCTGCGCGCGCTTTACGCCCAATAATTCCGGACAACGCTTGCCACCTACGTATTACCGCGGCTGCTGGCACGTAGTTAGCCGTGGCTTTCTGGTTAGGTACCGTCAAGGTACCGCCCTATTCGAACGGTACTTGTTCTTCCCTAACAACAGAGCTTTACGACCCGAAGGCCTTCGTCACTCACGCGGCGTTGCTCCGTCAGACTTTCGTCCATTGCGGAAGATTCCCTACTGCTGCCTCCCGTAGGAGTCTGGGCCGTGTCTCAGTCCCAGTGTGGCCGATCACCCTCTCAGGTCGGCTACGCATCGTCGCCTTGGTAAGCCATTACCTTACCAACTAGCTAATGCGCCGCGGGCCCATCCTGCAGCGTTAGCTCGAAAGCCAACTTTCAACATTGCACCATGCGGTGCGATGTATTACCCGGTATTAGCTCCGGTTTCCCGGAGTTATCCCAGTCTGCAGGGCAGGTTGCCCACGTGTTACTCACCCGTCCGCCGCTAAGATCAGGGAGCAAGCTCCCATCTCTTCGCTCGACTTGCATGTATTAGGCACGCCGCCAGCGTTCGTCCTGAGCCAGGATCAAACTCTCCGATAGAAAGCTCAATCTAGCTTTTAAAACAATGTTTTGTTTCCGTAGAAACAACTACTTACATGGCGTTTCGTTCAGTTTTCAAAGATCGATTATTTCTTTCGTGTCGTTTTCAGCGACCAAACATCATAC